>WGMW01000039.1 GCA_016124845.1 Flavobacteriales bacterium | reverse complement strand
TCTAAGAAGTGGAACACACCCGTCTTGGATTGGAAACAGACATACTCACAGCTAATGATCATATTTGAAAACCGATTGACACAACCCTGAAGGTTGGCCGCGGCCAACCTTCAGGGTTGACACAGTTCGCTGAACAGACCCTACGGTCGGTCTGCTTATGGTGCGTGCAATGGTTCTCATGGTCTTTGTGCATACCATAGTTGCAGCACCACTTAACGAAACAGGGGCTTGGGCTAACGAGGAGGGTTATGTGCCTTTGCCATCAACAATCAGGGCGTGGACAAGTTCAGCGTTCCGGTACAGGGATGCTCTGTGTAAGCAGGAGTAAGGTCATTCTACCAAGCACCAGGTTCCGAACTTTTGGGATGGGGTGTTCGGTTTTCTGAACGGTTACTGATAAAGATAAAACGCACCGTCACAAGCATTGGGTTTAGTGGGGGGTAGCCAAAGTGTTTTTCTTATTTCGAATCAAGTTGTCATACAAAATACCACCAGCAACCGTTGCAATAGATACTATCCATAACCAGTAGCCAAGTTTTAACGAATCGATGTCACCGGTTCTGCCACTCTCCCTTACAAGTATCTCATGCCAGACAGTAAACCGAAGAGCAATCATCAGGGCAATTACACTCAAGAATATTGCTCGCTTGTCACCTTTATGCCAAAGAACTACAGACAATAATATGATTGGATTTGCCAGCCAGATAAACCATTCAAAAAGTCCGCCACCAAGAATTGCAAACCCGCCAGAAACAAAGACATTAAGAGACGAATAAGTTTTTTGTCCATCATAGTCCTTATAAAGAATAGCATCCTGTGTCAATGATGCAATAAACAATACAAGACCAATAAGGGTTATCGTCCATCGAAAATTGAAGTATGATGCCTTTTGATTCCTGTCCTGATTCATTGGAAGTGGTTAGATTCAAACATGAACCCCAACCGGTTCCGCTAAAGGTAATGCGTTGGGTTGGCGCAAAGACCTACCGAGGTGCCGTCACAGATATTTGCCTTAGTAGTTGGTGTATTCGTTCTTTTTTATTTCACAATACCATATAGTTTGGAGCGAACTCACAAGTAAAATTCGGGGGTGTTGGACGGTAATTCTTTTCTTGCGAAAGATCTAATTCAACCGCTTCCTTTACACTCTTCAGAAGTTGCTTTTTTTCTTCCTCGGTATATTCGTTGGTCTTCAGCCTTCTTTCGTAGAAGAACTTCGTCAAGGCCGCTTTGTATTCGTCAATTGGCGGATTGTAATTGAATGTAAAAACAAGTCTCTTTTTACTTAGGTAATCGGTAATCTCGATTGTGTCAGTCATTTGATACAATCCATCGATTGTCGATACTTCAATTGTATGCTTGCCTTCTTTCAGTTGGAGTTCAAAGTCGTCAGAAACACTTTTATGAATACTATCGGTTTGACACACAAGTTTTCCATCTACTAAGAGTTTTGCAGATGGATCAACCCTTTGTATGGAATGGTCGAAAAAGGACACGGCAACGTTGGTGTACGTCTTGTCAAATCGTTTCTGCATTTCATGAAACTGAGAAGAGTAGCTGAGAAGCAAAACAACCAGAATACCGACCATTGCTGTTAGAACGACTAAGCGACCCCAATTTGGTCGGGTTCTTCTATGATGTCGGCTTTTCATTCGTATGCCACATAACTGTTTCCGCTAAAGATAATGCGTTAGCGCACAGGTTTCTTTCGGCTGAAGATGGTCTAAGCCCGCAACTGTTCCAATTGCTTGGTGTGTCTGAGCACAATGAAAAGCGGAATGCTTCCGAAAACCCCGAACGAACAATCGATCAATTGCCAGTAGAACGGAATACCGCGGATGGGCCCGGCAATGAACGCCAACGGGAACACCGCCAAGCAGGCCATAATACCGAAACGGATGACCCAGATGTTCTTCACGGGGTCGATGAACGGGCCGATGAAAGCGGAGGCGATGACCAGATGGGCGAAGGCCAACCAATCTGTTCCGTAGGAGAGAAACGGGTAATTGGCGTTGCTGTACACCACCGCATCGCGGCAGGAGTCTATCCACTTACCGAGGCCAGAGGAATGGTCGGTGAACCTGTCGGCCAGCCAGTTGAGTTCTGTTTCGAGCGGGAAAGCGGTGGCACCCGACAGCACCAGACCGACCATAAAAAGGCCCAGCCAAATGCGAATGCTGCGAAGGTGTGTGTCTGTGTTCATTGCCTGTCAGAACGGAAAGCCGTGTGGATTGTTCTGCGTTTAGGATTTCTTGGGAAATGGGTCTTGGTTAGGAAAGCGTTACAAGCACACGCCAGCTGGAAAAACTCAGATTTCTGATTGCATGTTTTCAATATACGTTCGATACAAAACGTACATGCAACCGGCAATTATCAGGGCAATTCCAAGTTGATTGTGGTAGGCCGGGTGTTCTGGCGGAGCCACTTTATCGAAAAAGGTTTTGACAATGAAACTGCTGATATTCAGTAGATAAAGAATTATGCTACCATAGAGTAACCTGCTTAGATGTTTGTAGTTCCAAAGTATGAATGGAACAACAATAATGGATGCGAACGTGATGGCTCCATGCAGCATTCCTCCCAGGGTTACCGGTCCGCCCAGACCCAGCGATTCCCCATGACTTCGAAAGCGGAGAATGACAAATAACAAATGGATCAGATGATTGCATGTGAATAATGTGAGAAGGACCAGAAACGACTCTTTCTTCTTTTCGTCACCGTATATTTTCCTCAGACCGTAATAACCGACCATGAGTAAGGCGATTAGAATCATGGCAGTTGACACCCTACCTGCTAAACGCGCACACTTATCCCAGATGAATTGCGGTTCGATCGCAAAGAAGCTATCCGGATCCAATGTGCTTGTCCATACAGACCACAGGTAGATCGAAAGTTCCAGGATAAGGATAAGCGCAACGGAAAAGGGGAGTCGTTTTCGGGTCAGCATTTGGGGAAGTGTTTTGTGAGTTCGAGAAACGAACCGCCCCGGCTTTTATTTCTTGCTAACAGAAAAGAAATATGAATCCTCAAAAAAGTATTGACAACTTCCAACTAAGTACAAAGGTGCCTACTTGGAGGATACCATGGGTTTTGAGGAAATGGTTATGGTAGGCAAACCTATCAGGTCTCGGTTTTAAAGAAGCTTTATTGCTTCACAAAATAAGCCGAAACCTTCTTCTCCTTGCTGGCTGCATCATAGGTGTAGAAACCGCTTCTGGTCTTTACGCCCAGGTTGCCGCTTTCCACCATGTTTACCAACAGGGGGCAAGGGGCATATTTTGGGTTTCCAAGGCCATCGTGCAACACGCGCATAATGCTCAGGCAGGTGTCCAGTCCGATGAAATCGGCCAAGTGCAGCGGACCCATCGGGTGCGCCATTCCGAGTTTCATTATGGTGTCTATCTCCTCCACACCTGCTACGCCATGGTACAGCGTTTCAATGGCCTCATTGATCATCGGCATCAGAATGCGGTTGGCCACAAAACCGGGGTAATCATTAGCCTCCACAGGCACCTTGCCGAGCTTCTTGCTCAGTTCTACAATTTTAGAAGTGGTCTCTGCCGAAGTGGAATACCCACGGATGATCTCTATCAGCTTCATCACCGGCACGGGATTCATAAAGTGCATACCAATGACCTTATCGGCACGCTTGGTGGCAGCGGCTATCTGCGTAATGGAAATGGAAGAGGTGTTACTGGCCAGAATGGTATGGTCGGGGCATATTTCCTCCAGTTTGGAGAAGATGCTCAATTTGAGGTCTTTCCGTTCGGTGGCGGCCTCCACCACAAGGTCTGCATTGGCGGCACCTCTTTCCAACTCAGTAAAGATGTTGAGATTACCGATGGTCTTCAGCTTCTGGCCTTCGGTAAGAAGCCCTTTGGCAATCTGACGGTCGAGGTTCTTGGCAATGGTGGTCTTCGCCTTTTCCAGCGCATCCTTGCTCACATCCACCAGGGAGACGCTAAAACCGCTCTGCGCAAAAACGTGCGCAATTCCGTTTCCCATTGTTCCTGCTCCGATAACCGTAATGTTCTTCATGCCATAAAAGTTTGGCGCGAATATATGAAGGTTTGGTACAGGGAATCAGGGATGGGAGAATCAGCCGATCAGCAATTCAGGGGGTCAGAAGATCAGCGAATCTCCGAATGTGTTTCAGCAATGCGAATGACCTATCAGCGGATAACGGTCACGGTTCCCGTTTGGCGGTATTTGCCACCCTTGCCTTTCATACCGTCCCAGATCTTGCCGTTGGCGAAGATGGCATCGATATGCCAAACATAAGCGCCCTCAGGAACGAGCTCTCCACGATAGGTACCATCCCAGTATTCGGTAGGCGACCCTTCTTCCAATTTGGTGGATTCCCAGATAAGATTGCCCCACTTGTCGAAGACCATGGCGTGGTAATGCCCCAGTCCGGTTCCCTTGGGTTGGAAGATGCGGACATCGTGGTTCGGATCCTGCGGTATGATGGCGTTCGGAACGTACAGACCCCCAAAGAAATTCACTTCGATATACATTTGAACCGTATCCACACATCCGTTGGCATCTACAATGGCCAAGGTGACCAATTTGTTGCCAAAGAAGGCGTAGTTGTGGGTGGTGTTTGCGCTATTGTCCGTATCACCATCCCCGAAATCCCACCAGTCGCCAACATGTGCAGAGGAGGTGTTGAAAAAGGCGATGGTTCCGTTTGCAATGGAGTCTTGAATATTGGAGTATTCGAACTGCGCAACGGGGTTGGGATAAACGTTCACCAGGTTCTGGTAAGTGACCGTATCGGCACAGCCGCCCAACCCTTCAACAATAAGTTGAACCGTGTAAACACCATCGTTCTCAAACGTGTGTGTCGGGTCGGTGAGGGCAGAACCATTGCCATCATGGAAATCCCACGTGTAGGTGATGCCGTTCTGCGAAAGGTCGGAGAAATCCACCGTCCAAGGTTCGCAACCGAAAGGTGTGGTAAAATCGAAGTCGGCACTTACGGTGGGGAAGACATTGAAAACCTGGGAACTACTATCCTGACAGCCGAACTGGTTGGTGGCCAATAATTGAATGGTGTATTGCCCAATGGTGTCGAAAATGGCTGTACTGTGGAAGGTGGTGGCGGTCGTTCCGTTTCCGAAACTCCAGAGAAACTGATTGGCTCCTGAGGATTGGTTGAACAGATTGACCGAAGCGGGCGAAACGCATGATGCGGTTGAAGTCATCTGAAAATCGCTGACCGGAAGCGGGTTAACGGTCACCGAACCGGAAGTTTCGTCCTGACACCCATGGTCGGTGGTGGTCACCAACGAATAGACATAGGTTTGGTCGTTCCCGTAAACATGCGATGGATGCTGATCGGTAGATGTTTCGCCATCACCGAAGGTCCAATCCCAACTGACGATGGAACCAGAGTTTACCGTACTCGAATCTCCGAAGGGCACAGACTGCCCGAGACAGACATTTACCGCCACGGCAGATGCGTTCGGTAACGGGAACACTTCAACCGGTTGCGTGATGGTATCGGTGCAACCGCCCGTAGCCGTGACCACCAGCGTTACCTGATAGACCGAATCTTGCGAGTAGGTGAGCGATGGATTCTGCTGGGTGGTGCTGGCACCATTGCCAAGCTGCCAGTTCCAGTTGGTGATGCTTCCCGGATTCACGGTCGATTGGTCCATGAGAAAGGTTGTTCCGTAAAGACACGTGTCGTTGGCTGCAAAGGCGGCATTCGGTGCAGGGTTCACGGTCACGGTTCCTTCTCCGTAACCCGAACAGGCAGCCGAGCTTTCGAGTGCCAACGTAACGGTATAGGTTCCCGGGGCAGAGTAGATGATGGTTGGATTCGTGTCATTGCTCAAGCCTTCGGCAAGGTCCCAGTTCCAAGTTGTAATACTGTCCGGGCTGGCAATGGTGGAGAAATCGGTGAATTCGGTCGGAGTTCCGAAACAGACCTCTGTGGCCACAAAATCAACCTCCGGTGCCGGATTCACAAAAATGGTCACCGTATCTGTATTGGAGCATTGTCCCAAGGTCACGGTCACGGTGTATTGCGTGGTCTGGTCGGGGCTTGCGTTCGGTGAGGCAACATTCGGGTTGTCCAATCCAATGGCGGGCGACCACGTGTAGCCATCACCGCCTGTGGCGTTCAACTGAACCGTATCGAAATGGCAGATGGTTTCCGATTGACCTGCATCTACCGCGAGCGGTTGAATGGTAAGCGTATCGGCCGACTGATACGTGAAGGTGCAACCGTTATCGTCTTCCAAGATCAACGTAGGAATGAACGAACCGATCTCGGTGTATGTGTGCGTGGTGGTTTCTCCAGAACCCAGAAATCCATCCCCGAAATCCCATGTGTAGGTGGTCACGTTCTCTGTTTGCGAAGTGAACGTGATGTCATAAGGAGGACAACCGACCGTGTCGGGAAAGAAGGAGAAATCTCCCGTTGGCCCGGAAAGTTCTACAAGGTCCGGCATCAGAAGCGTGTCGGTGCAGCCGTTTCCGTTGGTCACAACCAATTGAACCGAGAAAAGACCGGACTCGGTGTAGATGTGCGAAGGATTTTGAAGGTTGGAAGAACTTCCATCACCGAAGGTCCAGAACCACGAAACGGCATCGGCCGAACTCTGATCGGTGAACGAAACGAGCAGAGGAGGGCAGAAGGCAAATGTTGGGAAAGCCGAAAAACCAGCATCAGGATGGGCGATATTGATCAACGCAATTTGCGTGATGGAACTGTCGCAACCGTTCGGGTTGAAGGCGGTGAGCGTGACGCTGAACGTTCCCTGCATACTGTAACTGTGGGTCGGATTGGCATCGGTGGAAGTTCCGCCATCTCCGAAATTCCAAAGGAAATTGACCGCGTTTCCGGTGGAGTTGTTGGTGAATGTGAACAGATCTCCGATACAACCAACTGTATTATCCACCTCAAATGCAGGTTCGGGATATGGGATGTAATCCACCAATCCGGGCATTTCGATCGTATTGGTGCAACCACCGATGTCGGTGATGGTCAAGGAGACATCATACGTTCCCGCATTCTGATAGACATGTAGCGGATTGGCTCCGGTGGATGTTCCGCCATCGCCAAAATCCCACAGATACGATGCGACAGATCCCGCTGGAGTGGTGAGGTCTTCAAACTGAACGCTCAGCGTTTCGCAGCCCCACGTGGAGTCAATACCGAAGTTGACCACCGAGCCCGTCACGGTCACGAGGTCGGGTTGGATGATGGTGTCGGTGCAGCCGTTCACATCGGTCACCACCTGCGTTACGGAATACGTTCCGATGTTGGAGTAGGTGTGGCTCGGATTCTCGTTGGTAGATGTGGCATTTCCATCACCGAAGAACCATTTCCAGGAAACGGCATCCACACTTTGGTCCGTGAAATTCACGTGCAAAGGGCCGCAATCCTGTGTGTTGGCCGCATCGAAACCGGCCATCAGCTGCGTTACGTTTATCGTATCTCCGGCCATATCCACGCAACCTGAAGTGTCATTGGCCGTGGTTACATGTACAATATATTGTCCCGGTGTGGAAAGATTCAAGGTCAATGGATCATCCGTGCTGGTGCTTCCATCGGGCAGGATCCAGTTCCAAGAGGTATAGCCGTAAGAGGTGTTGTTGAAAATGAACTGGTTCGGTTGGTCGCAGCTGAAAGAGTAATCCAAACTGGCAATGGGCGGACTTACATAGACCATGTGTTCCACGATCAGCGTGTCGGAACAGCCGTTGTTCAGCGCGATCAGGGTAATGTCGTAATAGCCGGTATCTTGAAATTCGTGCGTTGGATTTTGGTCGGCAGAGGATTCGCCATCTCCGAAATCCCAGTACCAGTCGGTCACGTGCTGCGATAGATCCGTGAAATCCAACTCGCCCGGACAGATCACCGTGTCGTTACTCAGGAAATTGGCCACAGGAGGCGTGTAAACGAAAATGTAGTTGGTGCGCGTGAGCGTGTCCGTACAGCCGAGTTGGTTGGTGATCACAAGGCTCACATCAAATATTCCCGTGTCTTGATATGTGTAGGTTGGATTCTGTAGGTTGGATGTGC
Organism: Flavobacteriales bacterium; assembly: GCA_016124845.1. Lineage (NCBI taxonomy): Bacteria > Pseudomonadati > Bacteroidota > Flavobacteriia > Flavobacteriales > Flavobacteriales bacterium. Next base: position 85,852 of record WGMW01000039.1, on the reverse strand, counting down.
CACCATCGCCAAAATCCCATTCCCAACTGACGATGTTGCTGCCTGAAATACTCGAATCGGAAAAGTTCACTTCCAATGGCTGGCAGAAACCGAACACATCCGGAAGGAAATCGGCCTGCGTCAGCGCCACATTGATGTAATCTGTTTCTGTGACCGTATTGCTGCAACCCGCGCTGTTCGTTCCTGTCAGACTCACGGTGTAAACACCATTGTCTGCATACGCATGCATTGGATTCTCGTCTGTGGAAGTGTTTCCATCACCAAATGTCCATTCGTAATCGAGGGTACCAATGCTCTGGTTGGCGAAATTCACTTCGAACGGAGTGGAGCAGCCGCTGGTGGTGTCTGCGGTAAAATCCACAAACGGAATCTCACCGATGGTGATGTAGCCCGTTTTGGTTTCTGTTCCTTGGCAGGAAGCGCTGTACGTGGCGGTCAGTGAAACCTCGTACGTTCCGGGCGTGGTGTAGAGGTGGTCGGGAAATTGATCGGTGGAAGTGCTTCCATCGCCAAAATCCCACTCCCAGCTCACAGGTGTCGGACTGGAAATATCCACGAACGAGATCTGATCGCCCAAGCAGGCCGTGGTGGTGTTGGCCGTAAAATCGATGGTCACGTTATCCACAATTTGAACGTAGGCAACCTCCGTTTGCGTGTCATCACACCCGTGTTCATCGGTCACGGTCAGGCTCACATCAAACGTTCCAGATGTTTGGTATTGATTGGTGGGCTGTGGAAAAGTAGAAGTGTTGCCATCGCCAAAATCCCACATGTAGGTCAGGTTTCCGGTTCCACCGGAAGAGGTATTTGTGAACGAAACATCCGTTGGTGGCAGACAGCTTACGGTCGGGTCTCCTGTAAATGCTGCGGTCGGACGGTTGTTGTCCGATTCGATCAGGTCGGGAAACGACATGTTGGCAGCACAGCCGTTGGCATCGGTCAAAAGCAACGTTACGTCAAAAACACCTGGAGTTGTGTAGGTGTGTGTCGGATTCTGATCGGTCGAAGTGCCTCCGTCACCAAAATCCCACGACCACGAGGCAATAGGCGAATCGCCAACCACCGATAGGTCCGTGAAGTCAACATCGAAAGGATAGCAACCAATGGTTTGAGATGGAGATACATCGGGTGTCGGTGGTGTAAAAACCGTAATGTAAGCCGTTTTCGTTTCGGTGTCGGATCCACCGGGGCCGGTAGCAGTAAGCGTTACGGTGTATGTTCCGGGGTTGATGTAGCTCGCAGCTGGATTCTCGGAAACGGAGGTGTTTCCGTTGCCCAAATTCCATTGGTAGCTCAGTCCGGTTCCTGTGGAAAGATTCTCAAAAGAGACGATCAGCGGGCCGCAGCCGGAAGTGACATTGGCCGTAAAATCGGCAGTTACCTGCCCGAAGGAGAATTCAGCAACAAATAGAAAGGGAAGTAAAAATAGAAGCTGCCACAGCAGTCGTGGGTATCTGGTCATTTGGATCATATACTGCCGTTGGCTACGCAAATTAAACACGAAAGTTCCTTGGTTTCAAAGTTATTCCCGATTCCGAAAATGGCAGACCAATTGGCCTACATTTGCAATGATAGACCAACTATTTGAAATGAAGTTGTTTCTTTTTCGACAAATGGCCTTGGCAACCCTGATGTTGCTTGCATGGTTGCCATCAAATGCGCAGTTGGTCGATGGCATTCTGGGACAGCGAAGAGACATGGTGCAAGTGCTGCTTCGTCCGTATCGCATTATCGATTACCAAAAAGACAGAGAGGTTCATAATGTTGAGGTCGGCATCCATCAGACCGCCCTTTTTGAGGATGATACTTGTCGGAAATTCTATTGGGCAGTCACGCCAGAGCGTATAGATTACTTTAAGGGAATGTTGGCAGGAAAAGGCTATCGCCAGAACGAAGCAGGCCAATTTGTGCTGGACAGTTTGGAGCTGACGCTCAAAGAGCTTCCTTCGGGCAAGGCCACGCTATTCATCGCATCCATCTCCGAGAATCTGAAAGGAAAACGGGACGCTTCGGGCGCTTTGGTCAAGGAAAAGAAGAAGGAGATGTCGACCATGGAGGAAATGCCACGGCTGCAACAGGCCATTCTGGCCGAAGAGCGTGACACCACCAAACACAAGGAACCCAAAGATCCCGAACGCCATTGGGTCGGTGGCAAATATGGCAACACCACCATTCTCGGTTGGGAAAAGTAAATGCGAAAGCTCATTCTCTCGGTTCTGGTTCTGTGTGTGGTCTTCTCAGGTTGCAATAAAGACCTGCTGAATGAATTCCCAACAGAATATGCAGGCGATCTGACTGAAGTGGAGGAACTTCGTTTGGTTACCTACAACATTCATGGCGGAAAAGGACCCAATGGCGAAGGAGACCTGCGATCGAACTTGCAACAGTTCATTGGAATGCTGCAAGGAGAATCCATCATCTGTCTGCAAGAAGTTCAGCCTGATGAATGGGACGAGGTGAAAAGCCTTTTCAGCGATTTTCCATATCGGTATTATCTGTATCAGTGCTCAACCAAATTCGCAACGCACAAAAAGGATGGGAACGCCATTCTTTCGAAGCTTCCGATTTTGAGCCATGAGCAGAAACTCATTCAGACCGACCCCGGTGGCGACAAATGGGAACGGAAGGCGCAGTACGTCAAATTGTACATTGGAAACGACAAAGGCTATTTGCATCTGTTTCATTTTCACAACACCTACAACTGGCACAATGACGGCTCTGCATCCGAAAAGGCAGGTTTCGAGAAATTCATGAACTGGGCGCGCTCGTTTCAGGTTCCAGAGAATGAGGCCATGGTTGTTCTTGGTGATATGAACCTATCACGAACGGATTGTGAAACCTACCTGATGAGCAGGGAACTTCCTTCGCGCAGTTCCAATTGGGTGGATCACATTTTCTCCGACCTGCCATTGCTCAATTCGGGTTTTTACGGGACGGAACAAGAGGTTCTTTCCGATCACAATGCCGTTTGGGCCGACCTCTGCAACAAGGATTGCTAAGGCCTGAGTTCTCAACAAAAGACCATTAACAAATTTTTAACTGCACGCTTTACACAGGGCTTTTAATCGGGTGTATCTTTGCGGCCGGAATGAAGAAGCTATTGTTTGTTTACCTACTTGCTTCGTTGGTAGTGGTGATGTCTGGTTTTGGTTCTTGGTCTGTTCAGGCCAACAGCCAATCAAGTGCGCAGCCTTCATTCGTCATTGAATCTTCACAGTCGTTGGTTTCCGATGTGGCACAACACGGTAACGAAACGGTAGTTCGTCCATTCGGCACTTCATTCGGTCTGCAAAACGCGGTTTTTGTTTGCGAATTGGCCGAAGAAGAGGAAGATGAAGATGAGAAAACATCCTCCAGTTTTAAGGAGATCAATGGTCTGGCATTCTACGAATTAGAGGTAGAATCAGGTCATTTTATCAACGGGCCATGTTCGTTTCAGCCCGTAAAACAGCACATTACGAGTGCATCGACCCGAGGACTGTACGTCCTTTTCGAGGTCTTCAGGATCTGAAGTTTTTTGAGCTGAGGCTTGTTCGGCCTTGGCGACCTGTGAACTACTGTGTTGCTACTTTTGCCGCGCGGTGTTCAGCACTCGCGTAAACAACGCAATCAAAAGAAATACCTAATAAATATCATCGTGAAAAAAGCAGAATTGTTTAAGCATAAAAGTCTTGTGTTATTCGGCCTGATCGGAATGTTGGGCTTTGCAAGTTGCCATTCGGAACATGAGAAGGAAGAAGAAGAGGCGGTATACCCGGTTTCAAGTCCGGTGAGAATGGACACGTCCGTGACGAAGGACTATGTGTGTCAGATACACTCCATCCAACATATCGAACTGAGAGCCTTGGAACGAGGTTATCTCACAGGAATTTTTGTGGATGAAGGGCAAATGGTCCAGGAAGGACAGGTGATGTTCCAGATCATGCCGATGTTGAATCAGGCTGAGTTGAACAAGGCAGAGGCGGAAGCAAACTTTGCAGAGATCGAGTATCTGAATACGAAATCGCTTGCAGACAGCAATGTGGTTTCGGCAAACGAACTGGCGCTGGCCAAAGCAAAGTTTGACAAGGCGAAAGCTCAGTTGGCATTGGCACAGGTTCACATGCAGTTTACCGAGATCCGTGCACCGTTTACGGGTATCATGGACCGCTTCCATGTTCGATTGGGAAGTCTACTGAGCGAAGGCGACCTGCTCACCGAACTTTCTGACAACAGTAAAATGTGGGTGTACTTCAACGTGCCAGAGGCTGAGTATCTGGAATACATGGCCAAGGCAAAGAAGGACAGCGTGATAAAGGTGGCGCTGGAAATGGCCAACCACAAGATGTTTGATGAGCCTGGATATGTTGAAACGATCGAAGCTGACTTCAATAACGAAACAGGGAACATCGCATTCCGTGCCACATTCAAGAATCCGAGAAGGTTGCTGAGACACGGTGAAACCGGTAACGTCCGAATGACGCTTCCGCTCAAAAACGCGCTGCTCATTCCTCAGAAAGCCACTTATGAAGTTTTGGACAAGACCTACGTCTACGTGATAGATGAAGAGAACACGGTGAGAGCCAGAATGATCGAGACCGGTGCTGAGCTGCCTCATCTTTTTGAAGTGAAGGAAGGACTTTCTGAAGAAGATAGAATTCTGCTTGACGGTATCCGCAAAGTGCGCGATGGTTACGAAGTAGAGGTCAAATATCTGAATCCGGACTCGGTGATCCAACACCTCGATCTTTATGCGGAATAATATATGACGCGTTGACTCATTTAATGATTTTGAACAATGTTTAAGAACGTAATACATAGGCCGGTATTCGCAATTGTGGTATCGATTGTAATTGTGTTCATGGGCGGACTTGCCATTTCGCAGTTGCCCATCTCACAGTTCCCACAGATTGCACCTACTACCGTAAATATTTTCTTGGCTTTCCCAGGTTCCAGTGCGGAAGTTTTGGTGAAATCCACGCTCATCACGATGGAAAACTCCATCAACGGTGTGCAGGACATGCGCTACATCGCAACGGATGCCACCAGTGCGGGTGAAGCTACCATCCGTGTGATCTTTGAGCCTGGCACCGACCCCAACGTGGCTGCGATGCGGGTTAAACTGAGGGTGGACAGGATCCGCCCACTTCTTCCCGAACTGGTTCAGTTGGAAGGTATCATCATCATGCCTATCCAGCCCAGTATGTTGATGTATGTGAACCTCTACAGTACAGATGAGAATCTGGACGAGAAGTTCCTCTACAACTACGCGAACGTCCTCATGACCCCCGAAATTCGGAGGATCCATGGTGTTGCACGGGCCCAGATCCTTGGTAGCCGCCAGTACGCCATGCGTATCTGGTTGAACCCTGAGCGGATGAGAGCCTACAGCGTTTCTGTAGATGAGGTGATGGAGGCCATGGCCGAACAAAGTTTGATCGGCCGTCCAGGTCGTTTGGGAAGAAGTTCGGGTATCAAGGCGCAATCTCAGGAAATTGTACTGACCTATAAAGGTCGATACAACAAACCAGAGGAATATGAGAACATCATCATCCGCGCCAATGCAGAAGGAGAGAGCATTCACCTTCGGGATATTGCCACGGTAGACCTGAACGCGCGATACTACGACATCTACTCAAACTTGGATGGACATCCATCTGCGGCCATCGTTTTGAACCAGAGTTACGGTTCCAATGCCAGCGAGGTAATTGAATCGGTTAAAGAGAAACTGGAAGAACTGAAGGAAGACTTTCCTCCAGGGATCGACTACAAGATCAGTTATGACGTTTCCAAGTTCTTGGATGCATCTATTGATGAGGTATTGCATACACTGAGAGATGCGTTCATTCTGGTTGCCTTGGTGGTGTTCGTTTTCCTTGGCGACTGGCGTTCCACGCTCATCCCGATCTTGGCAGTTCCTGTTTCGTTGATCGGTGCATTCTTCTTCATGTCCATGTTGGGACTATCCATCAACCTTATCACCCTTTTTGCCCTTGTATTGGCGATCGGTATTGTGGTGGATGACGCGATCGTGGTGGTGGAAGCGGTGCATGCCAAAATGGAAGAGCATGCCCACATGTCGCCCTATGAGGCGGTGAAGGACGTAATGGGCGAGATCAGCGGTGCCATCATCGCCATCACGCTTGTAATGGTTTCGGTATTCGTTCCAATCGCGTTCATGACGGGGCCGGTCGGTACGTTCTATCGGCAGTTCTCCATTACCATGGCCAGCTCGATCATCATTTCGGCATTGGTGGCCCTTACGCTTACTCCGGTACTGTGCGCCATGATCCTTAGAAATGAGCATGGCAAGAAGAAGCGCAGAACACCGATCACGTGGTTTATCGATCAGTTCAACAAGAGGTTCGATAAACTGACAGGATGGTATGTAAGTCTACTGAAGGTGATTGTAAGTAGAAGAGTAGTGACTTTCCTTGTACTGCTTGCGTTCGTACTTGGGTTGGTCTATGAGAACAAGATCCTTCCCGCAGGTTTCATTCCTGGCGAAGACCAAGGAACGATCTATGCCATCATTCAGACCCCTCCTGGATCCACCTTGGAGATCACCAATCAGGTTTCACGGGAATTGCAGCAGATATGTGAGGAAATTCCTTCGATCGAGTCTGTTTCATCACTTGCAGGTTATGAGATCATGACGCAGGGTCGTGGTTCCAATGCGGGTACCTGTTTGATCAACCTGAAAGACTGGAAAGACCGTGACCAATCGGTATTGGACGTCATGGAAGAGCTCGAAGAGAAGTCGAAAAACCTTGGTGCCATTATCGAATACTTTGAGCCGCCAGCGGTTCCTGGATTCGGTTCGTCAGGTGGTTTCTCGCTTCGTCTGTTGGATAAGAACACCGAAGTGGACTATCAGGATTTCGATCAGATCAACAAGGATTTCATGGACAAACTGCGTGAACGTAAGGAGATCACAGGTCTGTTCACATTCTTCGCGGCAAACTATCCTCAGTATGAGTTGATCTTCGATACGAAAGTTGCCATGCAGAAAGGGGTTTCCATCGGTAAGGCCGTAGAGAACCTGAACATTATGATCGGTAGTACATACGAGCAAGGATTCATCCGTTTCGGACGATTCTTCAAGGTATATGTTCAGGCCGCGCCTGAGTTCAGAAGATTCCCATCGGACCTTATGAAGTTGTTCATTAAGAACGAACATGGAGAAATGGTGCCTTATTCCTCATTCATGGAAATGAAGAAGACACTCGGTCCGAACGAGATCACGCGTTACAACATGTACAACTCAGCGGCCATTCGAGGGCTTCCAGCCAAAGGATATACGACCGCTGACGCTATCAACGCCATTCGCGAGGTGGCGGAAGACCTTCCAAAAGGCTACGACATTGCGTGGGAAGGACTTTCTTACGACCAATCAAGAAGAGGGAACGAGTCGCTGTACATCTTCATCATTGTATTGGTGTTCGTTTACCTGGTACTTGCTGCGCAGTACGAGAGCTTCATTCTGCCATTGGCGGTAATCTTCTCTCTGCCTGTGGGTATCTTCGGTTCGTTCCTGCTTCTAAAAGGAATGGGACTTGCCAACGACATCTATGCGCAGGTAGGTCTGATCATGCTTGTTGGTCTGTTGGGTAAGAACGCGGTATTGATCGTGGAATTTGCCGTTCAGAAACGCCAGCAGGGTTCTACGATCTTCGATGCTGCGGTTGAAGGCGCCAAAGTGCGATTCAGACCGATCTTGATGACCTCATTCGCCTTCGTTGCGGGTCTTATTCCGCTGGTTTTGGCCACGGGAGCGGGCGCCATTGGTAACAGGACCATCGGTGGATCGGCCATGGGTGGTATGATCTTCGGAACCATCTTCGGGGTTATTATCATTCCTGGTCTGTACTACATCTTCGGCAAGATCGATGATGGCCGTACGCTTATCAAAGACCAGAATATTGTGCCAGTATCTGAAGAGATAGCTCAGTTCGGAGAAGAAGGAAATCGGTTGAGAGACACCATCAGCAAGCTGAACAGGCGCATTAAACAACTGCTTAAGAGAAACAATGGTGGCAAATAAGAACTGGAAAATGATGATACGATTGAATAAATATTTGATGGTTGGCGGCATTTTCATGCTTCTGTCCTTGTCGTCATGTATTCCTGCCTTGAAGACGAGGCAGGAGAACAAGGCGGTGCCTAACATGTATGCCAGCGATAGTGACACGACCAATTCCGCTCAGATAAAGTGGGGAACGTTTTTCAACGACCCTTACCTGACAGATCTGATCGATACGGCTCTGAAGAACAATCAGGAGCTGAACATGATGCTCTGGGAGATCAACATTGCCAATAACGAGGTGAGAGCAAGAAAGGGGGAATACCTTCCGTTTTTGCGCGCTGGAGTTGGTGCTGGAATTGAGCATGTTGGAGAATATACCAGCCAAGGTGTGAGCGATGCCAATGATGAATATGCGCCTGGTAAGCATGTTCCTGCCAATTTGCAGGATTACATGGCTGGTTTTTTCGCCACGTGGGAAATTGACATCTGGAAAAAGCTCCGCAACCGTAAGCAGTCTGCGTTTTACCGTTATCTCGGAAGTATCGAAGGCAAGAATTTTATGGTTACCCGATTGGTTTCTGAAATAGCCAACTCGTACTATGAACTATTGGCGTTGGATAACCAACTGAGGATTCTGAAGCAGAATATTCAGATTCAGCAGAACGCTTTGGCAATTGTGAAGTTGCAGAAGCAGGCGGCCAGAGCAACAGAATTGGCAGTTCGGAAGTTTGAGGCTGAAGTGTTGAAAAACCGAAGCCGACAGTTCGAGATCCAACAGAAGATCATTGAGGCGGAAAACCGCATCAACTTCCTCGTTGGACGATTCCCTCAGCCAGTTCAGCGCAATTCGGACAATTTCATCCAGATGTTGCCAAATGTGATCCAAACGGGCATTCCGTCTCAACTGCTGGAAAATAGACCTGATGTAAGACAGGCGGAATTGCAACTTGCTGCCGCCAAACTGGATGTGAAAGCTGCCAAGGCCGAATTCTATCCTTCGCTCAGCATCAAGGCTGGAGTTGGATATCAGGCATTCAATCTGAAGTACTTCATCACAACACCGCAATCGTTGCTTTACAATATTGCGGCAGATCTGATGGCACCGTTGGTGAACCGAAATGCCATCAAGGCGAAGTACCTGTCCGCAGGTTCAAAGCAGATGCAGGCCGTGTACAATTACGAGCGCACCATTTTGGGTGCTTACACCGAAGTGGCCAACCAAATGGCAATGATCGAGAACCTGGCCAACAGTTATGATCTGAGGTCACAACAGGTAGCTGCACTTACGCGTTCTATCGACATCTCCACTGGTTTGTTCAAATCTGCCCGTGCAGATTACATGGAAGTGCTGATGACACAGCGTGATGCGTTGGATGCCAGAATGGAACTGATCGATACCAAGAAAAGTCAGTTGAACGCCACGGTGAATATTTACCAGGCATTAGGTGGCGGTTGGACAGGCAAATAGTGTAAACCGATAAGAACCAAACCAAATGAAAGGCCCAGTAGATGAACATCTGCTGGGCTTTTTCATGTCGTGTTATTAACAGAATTGAGGATTTGACTTCCGGATTGCCTAACCTTTCAACAACACTTGCGTAAAGCCGTACGTTATATGCAGAAAGTCATAGATTCGTAGCATGAAGAATTTGATGGTTGTGCTGATGCTGTTTGTCGGAATTGGCGCATACGCACAGGAGGAGCACAAAAGCTCACTCGATTGGAATACCGATCTGGTAACGGCAGTAGACAAGGCAATAGCACAGAAAAAACCACTTTTCCTATTCTTTACAGGTAGCGATTGGTGCGGATGGTGTAAGCGTTTGCAAGCAGAGGTTTTCTACAAACCTGAATTTGAAAAATGGGCCAATGATAACGTAGTTCTATTGGAACTTGATTTCCCAAGAAGAACACCACAGCCAGATGAGCTTCGCGAGCAGAACATGAACATTCAACGCATGTTCGGAGTGCGTGGTTATCCCACGGTATGGTTCGTAAATCCATCAAAAGAAGGTACGGAGATCAATTTTGCCAAGATCGGTAGTACAGGGTATGTGCAAGGTGGTCCCAAGGCTTGGATAGCGGAGGCAAATCGAATTCTGACCTCTCCAGGAGCGATGGGAAATTGATCGGATTCGTTGATGTGTAGTAATAGTTTGGTTGTGTTCTGACGGATGAGTAAAAGCAGCGAAAAGAGTAGTAAGGGAAGGTCGATAGTGCCTGAGTATGTAGCATCTTACGTGGCGCCTAAAGCGCTGTATTTCAAGGAGAAGGAGGAGTTTGATAAAGCTGTCGGACTCGATTTTATTGCAACGGCCAACGAGGTTACCCGCAACGGACAGAAGTTCATCGTAGGTCTTTCGCACGGAACGTCCCCATCGGGCGCCTACCAATACATTCTGGAGCATTTCGATATGCTCAGCAAACCTGAGTTGATCCGTTACACGTTTGTCAACTCCAAGCTCAAACGTCAGCGCGGTCTTGTAGGTGTAATGGATGCCGTGGCGTTTCTGAAAACCCTGTTGGCATCTGGCAGGATCAACAAGGATCAGATCCTTGGCCGAAGCCTCAATCGCGACAGTATGGAAGCATATTGTCGCGAGATGAATGAGAAACTCAGCGCATATCTCAAAGAGAACAACAAGGAGGGTTTGGACTACATGTTCATTGCCACGGACTCCGCGGGGCGCGTGGCTGGCGTTACGAGATATTCCAAAGCATTTGAGGTGGAAGAGATCGGTTGTATCGTAAACGACAGGTCGGAAAAAGAGCTGACGCTGACGCCTTGGTTCATCAAAAAGACAGCACGCATTGCCTTCTTGGCAACCAAAGCCGAAAAGCGAAGAGCTTTGGCCTGGTTGTATTATCGTTGGGGAAAACACGATGAAAGTCCAAGCTTCTTGCGTTTTATGGATGACGTTGAAAAGCGTCTACTTGTCTTCATAGACGATAAAGCCCTTACATGGCCGCAGGTTGTCTTAAATCGTGAAACGCCTTATGGCGACAGCAGTATCAAGATCGATCTGGCGAAGCCTTACAGTTATTTCGCACACAGCAAAAAGCCAGTTATCCTGTTGGTCCATGGGTTCTTAGGTCTCAATTCGTATGACGGTCTTTTGACGTCCATTCCCACGCAGAAATACATGGCCGCTGCCATGCATTATGGTTCGGTTCCGAACGACCTTCCGATAAATGACTATTCGAAACATATCGTTGAGAACATCAATGCGGCCATTGAGCATTTCGGCAAATTGGGGCATCCCGTCTATCTCTTCGATCACTCTATGGGAAATATTTATTTCCTGATGATGGAGCGGGATTTCGATCAGTTGGACGGTGTGAAAAAATACCTGCGTGGCCGCATCGGTGCCAACCCGTTCTTTGGAGAAGAGGCAAGGCATGCTTCCATCGGCTTCTTGGATAACGTGATTCTTCAATCCAAGCAAGGTCCAGCGGAAAAGGCACTTTTTTATGCAGCCCGACAGATCATTCCATTGGATTCGAAGGTCGGTGTTCGAAATCGGGGCATCTCGCTTTCGGAATGGTTGATAAGGAAAGATTCTTCTATCAGAGACCGTGTTTGGAAAGCGACCAAAGGCCGAATACTCCAGTTGATGAGCAGCTTGGGCTCTTTGCCGCATTTGAACCGTATTCCGATTGAACGTGCGCTGAACAGACTTCCCGCCAAAATATTTGCCATTCAGGTGCATTCCGCCCTTATTGAATCAAAGGCATTCGACAAGCAGAAAGGCTTGCCGAATATGGAAGCGCACGGAATTCCTGTTTTGATCCTTAAAAGTGAACGGGATTCGGTGGCCAAATATGTCGGGCGCATCTATGACCACTGTCACGCGCAGGTTTTGGATATCACCGATCAGCATGAACGAGATACTTTCCGCGAACATCTTTACCACATGGTAAACCCCGTGCTTACAACTGTCGTTATTGAGGAATTCGTGAGTAGGATTGAGGCTGAACACGAGGAGATGGAGAATCCAGGCAAACTTTCGGCCTGATGAAAAGGCTGAGGTCTATTGGTTCGTTTATAGTTCTTTTGATTGTCATTTCATTCGATGGTTACGCTCAAAGAACCACGTTTGAAGAAGAAAACCACCCAACGGCTCCCAATTATTCTGAAGGTGCAAATTGGTCTGCGCTACCATTCAGGGAAGATAACGCAGACGTTTTGCCTAAGTATGAAATGTGGGTAAGCGACAGTCTAAAAGAAGTGGATGTGTTTTACGTACATCCCACCATGTATCAACGCGGCCCACTTTGGAACGCGAGCTTGGAGATGAAAAAGATCAATCGGAGGGTTGACAAGTATCCGGTTCGCTTGCAGGCAAGTGTTTTCAATGCGTCATGCCGCGTTTATGCGCCACGCTACAGACAGGCAGTTGTGCGCGTGTTCTACGAACATACCGAAGATGGCGAAAAGGCGCTCGACCTTGCTTATTCTGATGTGAAGCGGGCATTTGAGTACTACTTGGAGCATTACAATAATGGAAGGCCGTTCATCATTGCAGGTCATAGTCAGGGTACGCACCACACCAGAAGGTTGCTTCAGGAAATGATTGACACAACTGAGTTGCGAAATCGAATGGTGGCGGCTTATGTTATCGGCTTCACCTTGAATGAATCCATGTACAAGAACCTGAAATTCTGTTCAAATGCGGATGAAACGGGTTGTATTATCAGTTGGATGAGTTACCGCGAAGGATTTACTCCCGAAGGCGATTGGTACAAGACCATGGAAAGCGTCAATCCACTTTCTTGGACCTTGGATACCGCGCTTGTGGTTCGTGAAGACCATGCCGGGACGGTTGTTCTGAATCCGAAACACACCAAACCGCGCAGAATGGAGGCGCGCGTGGCAGACATTGGAGGGAAGGTCTTATGGGTGAAGACCGAAGCTCCTTGGTTCCGCAGTTGGAAGAATCTGCACTTGGCAGACTACGGCCTCTTTTACATGGATATTCGCAAGAATGTGAAGGATCGGATCGATTCGTTTATGAAGAAGAACTGAGAATATTCTTACTCCAGAATCAGATACCCATTTCCCACATTGGGAGCTGTTCCACTTAGATCCAAATGCACTTTTTCCACACCATCAACCGTAACTGAAAGACCACAACCAGGTGCGTCAGTACTGATGCCGTAATTTACAGCATCGCCAACCTGACCATCAATGTTGACGTTGATCGGGCCAGTTGTATCCCAACTGGCCACGTTCTGCGTACCGTTCACTCCCAAGTTGATATGGTAATCAATGTCTGATGGATGTGTGATTGCCACCACCACGGAACGGTTAACATCTTCGATCTTATTACAGGAGCTTGCAATGCTTAATGCGACTGCGCCACCGATTATCAGCAAATACGTCTTCATCGCACCACGCTGAATTTCATTGGTTTCTGCAAAACCCCTTCTGATGTCATGGCCCTAAGAACATACATACCAGATCTAAGGTCAGAAACATCCATACAATTGTCTGTCATGTATTCCTTTCTGACGAGACCTCCAGCTACGCTGTATATCTCTACGTTCATTCCTGCTCTCGATTGCGGAAGTCCCTTCATGCACAGTCTGTCAGACGCAGGTTGCGGATAAATTGAAAAATCGTTTGATGCATTCTCATCAACTCCTACAGTTGTTACAGGTGGCACGGTAGAGTAAACGAACTGCTTCGGGTTGCCGATACTATCGTAGCTGTATTCGGCAATAGCAAGCATTTCCTCCTTGGCATGCCAAGAATAACTTACCGATGTATCTTGAGTTGTAGCAAAATTGGTCCAAACGGGAACAAACTGACTGATCTGAACCTCAATTACGTTAGTGGTATAATCCGTTGACTTAACCCTGAGCGCATCATAAGTTCCAGTTGGAGTGATCAGCGTGCCGTAAGCATCTGTCGTGTCATAAACGTGTCCAGAGTGCGTCAGTCGAACGCGATAAACATTGAAGGCAGATCCGTCAGCTTCAGCCTGAAAGGCGTAAGTATCGTCAAAGTTGCTTCCATAGGTTCTCGGAAACTGATGCAACGTGAGCGCGTCTGAAAATGGCGCTTCAATTATTTCTCCTGTTCCAAGAAGATCACCGGCTGCACCTGTAGTTTCCATGGTATTTGTATTGTGCGTGAAATACAGGAACGAATTATTATCGTTGGTCATGGCATACGTTGAACCAGAAAACGTACTCGAATATGGGGTTGACCCGACCGAAACGACCGAAGTGTTGTTCAATGTATCGTTCACAGCTGAGGAGAAATCCCATGTTTGATTGGCTCCAGCGCCACCTGGTCCATAGGTGGGAATCGTGTCAATGTACCTCAGAATATTATCACCGATAGAAGTAAGGTCGGTACTTATCAACGAAATCTGAGCGTTTGAGTGGAAACAGAAAAGAGCAATGGTAAATGAGAGTAGTAGTTTTTTCATGACGTGATTTTGGTTGCTCTAAAGTAAGTGTTTGTCTTTAGATGATTTCTGTCCATTAGGTTACAATGCGTGCATTGCTTTGCGTTAAATTTGAGGTATGAAAAGATTTAAAATACTGCTGGCCATACTTGCCGTTCCTCTCATAGGACTTTCGCAAGGAACATTGGTGGAGGATACCATCATCTTGCATCTGACCATATCTGATCTTCAGGACATTCTCGCTCAGAACGGTTTGCCATCTGGGGTTGTGCCAACGGACTATGAGGTGGATGTTCATCGTGTCATTTACAATACACCCGATGTGGATGGAACGCCCACAACGGCCTCGGGTCTGATCTGCCTGCCTGTTGGCGATACGTGTGCCATGCCAATGATGGCCTACCTTCATGGTACCAAGCTAAAGAAGCATGATACTTTCTATTATTTGAATGGCGAGTGGAATCTTGGAGCGATAACCGCAACCACGGGTTACGCCATGTGCATGCCTGATTATCTTGGGCTGGGTGCTGGCCCTGGAATTCATCCTTACCAGCATGCGCATTCCGAAGCAACAGCTTCGGTAGATATTCTAAGATCATGCAGAATGATATGTCAGGAGCAGGGATTGCAACTCAATGATCAGCTGTTCCTAATAGGTTACTCACAGGGAGGACATTCCGTGTTGGCTACGCACAGAATGATCCAGGAAGAACTATCTAATGAGTTTGTGGTAACCGCATCCGCTCCAGGTAGTGGACCCTACGACATGTCGGGTGCGCAGTTGGATATGGTTGCGGCATTTCAGCCATATTCTGTACCAGGTTATCTGCCGTTCGTTATTCAGTCTTACCAGCATGTGTACGGTAACTTGTACGATTCCATCCAGCAGATATACATTCCTCCATACGATCAGACGCTAACTCCGCTATTGGACGGTTCTCATTCTATGGACGAAGTGAATGCGGCCATGCCAGCGATTCCGCGCGAGATCATTCAGCCCGATTATGCGGATGCTTTCTTCTCAGACACCACAAATCCTGCTTTTATGGCGCTGAGGGCCAATGACGTTTATGAGTGGATTCCACAGGCTCCGGTCCTGTTCAACTATTGCGGTGGCGATGAAGAGGTTTCTATACTGAACACGATCATTGCATCTGATTGGATGGAAAACCATGGAGCACCAAGTATCGATGTTGAAGAGCGTGATACGGCATTGGGTCATTTTCAATGTGCTACACCGTCCATCCTTTTCTCAAAGGTCTGGTTTGATACGATGGCCGATCTCTGCCAAGGGAACGTTGGGGTGAGGGAGGTGCCAGAATCTCCTGCCACCAAGGTCTATCCAAATCCAGTTTCGGATGGAATTGTTCGTTTCGACAACAGGAAAACGATGTACGTTCGCCTTATTGATGGAACTGGCCGTCAGGTCATTTCGCAGCAGCGCATCAATCCGAACGGAAGTTTGGATGTTGGAGAAGTAAGCGCAGGAATTTACCTGTTGGAGTTGACGGAGAACGACCAACGAAGCGTTCTGCGCTTGGTTGTGCAATAAATTCTTAGGCGCCTTCTTCAGTAGGAGCGATAGCGGCAACTCCGTTGTCCTGCTTTACAGGTTCCACCGTTCTCAAGAAACGATAGATCGCTTTCAGGTCCGAATCATCCAATCTGGAAAAAGGCCCCCAAGGCATGGGCGATGTCCTGTGAACACGGCCTCCTCGCATTCGCTCAATGAACTGTTCTTCGCTCCAATTCGCCATCACGCCAGTTTCAGCATCTGGAGTGAGGTTGGGTGATACGAACGTCCAATTGCCGGTTGATGCATCTGGACCAATTTTAAAACCACCCGCATAAGGTTCTCCGATAAACTGCCCTGTCTGAAGATCGCGGTTCGTATGGCATCCGTAGCAGTTGGCAACGGAGAAAGCCAAGTATTCACCGTATTCGATGGTGCTATCTCGTTTCACAAATTCAGGCGGTGTTCCTTTTGGCATTGATGGTTTGATGGCCAATCCAAGAATCACCTTGCCCAGGAAATTCGGCTGGTTCTCAGGAACCTCATTTCTTATCGGCTCCAGCGTTCTCAAATAGGCGATCACCGATCTCACGTCATATTCAGACATATTGAAGAATGGCATGAAATCGATACACACACGGCCATTCGGACGAATATTGTGACGCATCATTCGATAGATCTCACCATCGCTATATCCACCAATACCTGTTTCCACATCTGAGGTGATGTTTCTTGAATAGATGTTTCCGAATGGAAGTTCGAACGCGAAACCGCCATGCATCGGAACTTCTTCACCGCGTTCCAGCGCCTCAATGTTGTCCAGAGTGCTGTGACAATGGGCGCAATGCGCAGGTCCCAGCGCCAGATACTTTCCATGCGTGATCATGGCCGAATCGGCATTGATGGTGATTTCCTCAACGGGGAATTCTTCATTGTAACTGTGATTATAAGCCTTGTTTACAAAGACATAGCCTCCAACTATCAAGGCAACAACAATCAATAACAGGACAAGTAAAACGCGTTTCATCAGGATGGTTTTTGGGTTGATGAGCGAAAGTTAGCCATCAACCAATGTCATTGTCAAGTAAAAGACATAAAAAAGGCTTGGCGTATTCGAACTCTCTTCAGACCGAAGGTCATTCCTTGTACATTCGTTAAGTAAAGGTTAATTGAAAATGAAGAGAACATTATTCGCATTGTGTCTTTGGCTGGTTTTTTCGAGTGCAAGCGCGCAATCGTCATTTTTGGTCAGAAACAGTACATGGCAAGACTTTGATGTAGAGGTAATTCAAAGTGGGACCGTCAACGTAGATGCAAGCGAGTGGAGTGCTGGCGACACACTTTTGGGAGGTTGGTACGGAACATCAGGCCAGCAACTGGTTTCAGTGAATCGAACCAGTTCAGCGGTGCCAGAAGGAGATACAGCTTATTTCGATATTGTCCTATCTGGAAATACGGACACAGTAACCTTAAAGCTCCGTTTGATCGGAACTGCAATGGGAACCGATCTGTCGTACTCGGTTGAAGGAAGTGGTTTCTCCGAACCATGGTTCGATGATGGAAATTTTCACGAAGTGAATACGACCTTGGCGGGAAAATCTGTGGTCATCAAATTCAAACCAGACAATGACGACTCGAACATGGACCGAGATGTAAGGTTTGCCATTCACGACCTTCCCGTTTACGAATTGGATTCTGCTGATTTTGAAAACCCGAATGTGCTGAATGCGATGTATTACAATATTCAAATGCTGCCATTCGGAGTTTCGGGCCTCGGACAGGCAACCGAACGCGCCACCTTGCTGCCAGCGCAGATCTCGCCCTATCAGGATGTGGTGTCATTTGCCGAAGCCTTTGATACGAGTCCGCGGGAGGATTATCTCATTCCTGAGATGGAAGGTCAGGGCTTCATTTACCATACGACCATTTTAAATGATCCTGGGGCGATTCCTTTGCCATGGAACGGTGGTGTCATCATTTTCAGCCGTTGGCCGATAGAGACGGAAGAGCAGATCGATTTTGCCGAGTGTGGACAAGCAGCACAAGACTGTCTGGCGAACAAAGGCGTGAAGTACGCACGCATCAACAAACTCGGAAAGATCTACCACGTTTTTGGTACGCACATGGATGCAGGTGGTAACGCGGACGACATTCATGCCCGAAGAACGCAGATGGCCGAGATCCGAGATTTCATTGCGGATCTGAACCTGCCAGAGAGCGAACCTGTGATCTTCGGTGGCGATTTCAACACCGATCCCATCGGTTCAGATATGGACTACCAGGCATTCCGAGATACCATGGATCCGATAATCCCACAGCACACAGGTTACTGGGAGTCCAATTTCAGTGGCGACTTTGGCAAGATCATCGACCACGCTTGGGGAGATAGGACGCATCTTGTGCCTACATCCATCACTGATAGGATCGTTACTGTTCGAAGTCTCGATCCCGTGCTTTGGGACCTTTACGATTTTAGTGACCACCGCTGCATGTTGGGCAGATACACATATCCCGACTTTTCCATGATGGGAGCAGATACGGTCATCTGTCCAGGAGATGACCTGACGCTTTCGGTCAACACGGATTACGAGGTCAGCTACCAATGGTTCAAGGATGGAAATGAGTTGACTGGAGAGACCAATGCAAGCTTGGAATTTTCAAATGCACTCGAATCTCAATCGGGCAACTACACATGTCTGGTGAGCTATGACGTGGTTTATGGCAATTGGGGCGATTCGCTTACTGCCATTTTCTTTCCCGATGGACCAGACACAGTTCAAGCACGTCTGCATTTCAATTTCGGGGATATTGTCATCAATGAAGTGTTGTGCCATGTCGGAATTGAGGAGGCTGATGGACGAAGTTTTCACATCTATCCCAATCCGACCGATGGTTTGGTCAACATTTCGGTTGATGAAAAGCTAATTGGTGCCAACATGGCCGTCTACAACACAGTTGGAAGTCAGGTTTATTCGGGACGTTTGGTCAAACCACTTTCAACTATTGATCTCAGCCTTTTCGGCAAAGGCATTTATCTCCTTCAACTGGAGAAGGAGGGAAGTCGATTCCATCAACGGCTCGTTGTTTATTGATTTTGTAGTTCCCACTTGACCAACGAAGAATCGCGAGGTAATTTCACCTCGAAATAGATTCTTCTCCATGCCAATTGACTTCTCTGCGCTTCCGCGCCCGCTGCTATATATGCTCATTCTTATGGTGGCTTTCATATTCACGCTGTGGGTCCGAAGGCTCATTCACCGATTTGTAAGTGATAGTTCGCTGCTGCTCAAGGTCGATCCGACCAATTACAGTTTTATCAAGAATGCGGCATCGCTTATCATTTTCACACTTGCGGTTTTCTTGGTCATTTATTCCGTACCAGAATTACGCTCGTTGGGAACAACGCTCTTGGCATCGGCAGGAATTGCCACCGCCATTGTGGCGTTTGCATCACAGGCAGCACTTTCCAACATCATCAGCGGTGTTTTCATCGTCATTTTCAAACCCTTTCGGGTGGATGATATGATACGCTTGGAAGGCGACAAGGCAGGAGTTGTGGAAGACATCACGTTGCGCCACACCGTTATTCGCGATTTTCAGAACCAGCGGATCATCGTTCCCAATTCGGTCATCAGCGATCAGACCATCGTCAATTCACACATCACGGACGAGCGTTTCAAGCGCCAGATGTTCTTTGGGATAAGTTATGACAGTAATATAGATAAGGCGTTTCAAATTATTCAGGATGAAGCAGATAAGCATCCGAATACCATTGATGCCAGAACGCCAGAGGAGAAGAAGAACGGTTGGCCGAAAGTGAAATGCCGCGTTATCGGTTTTGGCGATTCATCGGTCAATCTACGCGCGGATGTTTGGGCAAAAAATCCAGACGAATCATGGGAGCAGTTCTGCGATCTGAACAAGAGCATCAAGGAGCGTTTCGACCGAGAGGGAATCGAAATTCCATTCCCGTACAGAACCATCGTTTACAAGAAAGACCTTCCGAAAAATGGCTAAGAAGAAAAAGAACATTCGAAGGAATTCTGCCAAGGCAGGATTACCGCCTGGCACGTTGGTCCTTATTGGCGATCAGCGCGAAGAGCCAGTTACCATCGAGATGATCGAATATTCCGAAGCCGAGTTTGCCGATTTCGAAATTGATAATGTTTCGGATCTGCATCGCTCACTGGATGAATCGAGCGTTTCATGGGTCAACATTAACGGAATTCACAACACGGAGGCCGTTGCGGCCATCGGTGAAGTGTACAAGATCCACAGTCTGGTATTGGAGGATATTCTCAACACCGATCACCGACCCAAAGTGGAACCGTTTGAGGATTACGTTTTCTTCACCATGAAAATGATGTGGTTCAATGAGGACAATGAACTGGAACACGAGCAGATAAGTATTGTCTTCGGAAAACCTTATGTGCTTTGCTTTCAAGAACGCAAGGGCGATATTTTCGGCCCCATTCGCGAACGGATACGAACCGATTCTGGTCTGATACGCAAGAAAGGCTCAGATTATCTGGTTTACCGATTGATCGATACGGTTGTTGACAATTACTTCATCATTATTGAACGGATAGAAGAAAGGGTAGAGGATCTGGAGGAACTGATCATGTCCGATAGCGAGGAAGATCCAACACGTCACTTACAACATCTCAAACGCGAGATCATCACGCTGAAACGGGCACTATTGCCGCTTCGCGAAGCGGTGAGCGGGCTGGAGAAAGGCGTGAGCGATCTGGTTCATGTGGACAACGAAAAGTACTTCCGTGACATCTACGATCATCTCATTCAGATCGCGGACAACTTGGAAACCAACCGCGAAGTGCTTTCTGGTTTGATGGACATGCAAATGGCAAATATGAGCAACCGCATGAACCAAGTGATGAAGGTGCTTACGGTCATTGCTTCACTCTTTATTCCGTTGACGTTTCTCGCTGGCATTTACGGGATGAACTTCGACAACATGCCCGAACTGCATTGGAAGTACAGTTACTATGTGGTCTGGGGGTTGATGGTGGTCATTTTTATCGGCATGCTCATCTACTTCCGAAGAAAAAGGTGGTTCTGAAAATCGCTTCATTTTTCTGAACGATTCGTTTAAGAGATTAACTTCATGGCATAAACCATTAATCTCTACATCATGAATTTCCTACCTATTCTGGGCGCAGCCCTTATTCCTACCGTTGTTGGTTTCATCTGGTACAATCCCAAAGTTTTTGGCACCGCGTGGATGAAAGCGGCCGAGATGACCGAAGAGAAGATGAAAGGAGCCAACATGGCCGTTGTTTTCGGTGTTTCGTTGCTGCTTAGCGTGATGCTTTCATTTGTGCTTCAGACGGTTGTCATTCATCAGATGCATATTTATTCGGCATTGATGAATGTGATGGATCAGCCGCAGGCGCAGGAACTGCTCAAAACCTTTATGGACAACTACGGAACGGAATTCCGCACATTTAAACATGGTGCGTTGCATGGTACCATTGCGGGAATTTTCATCGTTCTTCCCGTTTTGGGAACCAACGCGCTTTTTGAACGAAAAGGGTGGAAGTATATCCTCGTAAACGTTGGTTACTGGACCGTGACACTTGCCTTGATGGGAGGTGTGGTCTGCCAATGGGCTTGAAAGGGCTCATTTCGACCTTTCAAGCGCCTGTTCGATGTCTGAAATGATGTCGGAAATGTTCTCCAAACCAACCGAAACACGCACCAGGCCAGCTGAAATTCCAACGGCCTGACGTTCTTCTTCGGTGAGTTTTGCGTGCGTGGTTGATGCTGGATGCGTGATAATAGTTCGAGAATCGCCCAAGTTGGCGGTGACCGAACACATCTGTAGCGCGTCCAAGAATTTCTTTCCGCGTTCTACACCGCCTTTTACTTCGAAGGTGATGAGTCCGCCACCTTTTTTCATCTGTTTCTGTGCCACTTTGTACTGCGGATGAGAAAGCAATCCAGGGTAGCGGATATTCGAAAGTTCGGGATGGTGTTCGAGGCAATTGGCCAGTTTTACTGCATTGTCGCAATGACGGTCCATTCGTACCGCCAACGTTTCCAAACTCTTGGAAAGCACCCACGCATTGAACGGAGAAATTGCTGGCCCAGTTGAACGACAGAAGGTATAGACATCATCGATCAGCTTCTTGTCACCAAGTAGAATTCCACCAGTAACGCGTCCTTGGCCATCGATCCATTTCGTACCTGAATGACTTACCAAATGAGCTCCAAAATCGATCGGACGTTGCAAATAAGGCGTAGCAAAGCAGTTATCCACATGGAAAATCAGGTTGTGCTTTGCCGCCAATTTCCCCACAAATTCAAGGTCAATTACATCCAAACCTGGGTTGGACGGGGTTTCCACGAATATCATTTTCGTGTTTGGCTGAATGGCTTTTTCCCAACTTTCCAGATCATCCACATCTACGTAAGTAGTGGTAATACCGAACCGAGGAAGAATTTTGGTCAGCACGGTATGCGTGGAACCGAAGATCGAGCGACAGCTGAGAATGTGGTCTCCACTACTTAGCAATGCTGCAAACCCAGCGTAAACAGCAGCCATTCCCGTGGCGGTTGCATATCCAGCCTCCGCACCTTCCAACTTGCACATCTTGTCAATGAGTTCGGTGGCATTCGGATTTGTAAATCGGCTGTAGATGTTGCCCCCTGCCTCATCAGCAAAAACGGCACGCATGTGCTCCGCATCTTCAAACATGAAGCTTGAAGTGAGATACAACGGCACGCTGTGTTCCATTTGAGCCGTACGCTCCATTTGCGTTCGGATGGCTTCGGTTTCAAACTGATTCTCTTTCATCTTCGTTAGTTTACAGAGAGATTGGTCTACAAAGTTGATAAAGTTGATGGCATGTTCTAAACCTTTTCAACTCAGTAAACTCTATCAACTTCTTACTTTATTTCGTAGCTCCAAGTGATCTTGGCGGTCGGTTCAAGGATTTTGGAAACCGAGCAGTATTTGTCGGCCGAAAGTTCAATGGCGCGTCTCACTTTGCTTTCCTCAAGGTTGTTGCCTTTCAGAATGTACTTGATGTGAATGTTCGTGAACAGGCTCGGGACCACATCGGCTTCGCGTTCGGCATCCACTTCCACATGATAGTCGGCTACTTCCTGCTTCATTTTCTTGAGTATGGAAATGACATCGATGCTGGTACAGCCCGCCAACGACATCAATAATACCTGCATAGGTCGCGCACCCAAATTCTCTCCACCAATGGCTGGCGATCCGTCCATCTGAATGGTGTTGCCGTCCTCATTTTGGGCTTGCATGTGGTAGTTGTCGTTCAGTCTTTTCAGGGTGATCTTCATATGGTTGCGAATTACGAATGGATACGAATATGCGAATACTTCGAGGTTATCAAATGTTCAGAAAGGGCGCATTCGTCATATTCGTACTGCTTGCAGGATTCGTAATTCGAAACCCTTCGCAGCTTTACGATATTTAGCCCCGAAATGAATCCTGTCCAAAAATACATCCATAACCAACCATTTCCATTGGAGTGTGGCGCGATTCTACCGCAGGTTGAAATCGCCTATCACACGTATGGCGAGTTGAATGCCGCTGGCGATAACGTCATTTGGGTGTGCCATGCGCTTACCGCCAACTCTGATGTTGCTGACTGGTGGAGCGGACTTTTCGGAGAAGGGAGGACGTTTGACCCGAGCAAATGCTTCATCGTTTGCGCCAACATTCTTGGTTCGTGCTATGGCAGTTCGGGGCCGCTGACGGAAAATCCAGAAACTGGAAAACCATATTTCGGTTCGTTTCCGATGGTGACGATACGAGATATGGTAAAAGCGCATCAACTGTTGCAAGCGCATTTGGGCGTGAAGAAAATTGCCCTGGGAATGGGCGGCAGCATGGGCGGTTATCAATTGATGGAATGGGCAATTGCCGATGAAAGTCTTTTCAACAACCTCTGTTTGCTTGTGACAAGCGCCAAAGCATCTGCTTGGGAAATTTCCATTCACGAGGCACAACGGTTGGCCATTGAAGCTGATGCGACTTGGAAAGATGAATCACCCAACGCTGGCGCGAATGGATTGAAAGCCGCTCGCGGAATCGGAATGTTGACATACAGAAACTACGAGGCATTCAAGCAAACGCAAGAAGACGAAGAAGAGAAGTTGGTAGGCTATAAGGCCGCTTCGTACATCCGTTATCAGGGCGAAAAACTGGTGAAACGATTCAACGCGCAGAGTTACATCCTACTATCAAAAGCCATGGACAGCCACAATTTGGGGCGCGGAAGAAGTTCGGTTGAGGAAGCTCTTAGAATGATTCAAGCGAACACGCTGGTAATCGGTGTCGATAGCGACATTCTTTGTCCGATAACGGAGCAACAATTCATCGCGAAGCACATTCCAAATTCGCAGTTAGAGGTCATTTCATCGCCCTTTGGGCATGATGGTTTTTTGGTTGAAACAGATACGGTTTCGCGTCTATTGGCCGACTTTTTGAACTCAAAATATTAAAAAATGGTTACCGCTGTTGTTTTGTAAAAGTTCGCATTCTACATTTGGCATCACACAATGAAAGCAATGAAGTCTCTTATGGAAATGATGAACAACGGCATGTGCTGTTGCTGTGCATTTTCGTGGAGAGGCTGATGCGTTTATTGGATAAACGAACAGAAAACTACAAGCCTCTCAAACAACTGAGGGGCTTTTTTTATGACTTGAAAACGATGATCCGAGTGAATAAAATGATGTGTTGTTGCTGCATGTCTGCCGAGAGGTGGAGGTGGTGATGGTACATTCAATTCAATCGTACAAAGCCCTTCTGCCAAGCGTGGAAGGGCTTTTTTAATGCACAAAAACAAACCAATATATATGCAGAGTTTCAGAACAGAGTTAGAAAACCCCGTGGTTGAGAAGGACATTCTCGATCTGGAAAAGAAGATCCGTCTCTTCAAAGAAGGCAAGGTTGACGAGGAGAAATTCCGCAGTCTGCGGTTGGCGCGAGGCGTTTACGGCCAGCGGCAGCAAGGCGTGCAGATGATCCGCATCAAGATCCCGTACGGCAGGATGACCAGCGAGCAACTGATTAAGATCGCGGACATTTCGGATGAGTACGCCAGCAGCACGCTGCATGCTACCACGCGACAGGACATTCAGATCCATTACGTGAGTTTGGACCGAACACCACAGCTTTGGCACGAATTGGAAAAATCCAACATCACACTTCGCGAAGCTTGCGGAAACACGGTGCGCAACATTACGGCTTCTGACAAGGCTGGCATCGACCCCGAAGAGCCGTTCGATGTCTCGCCTTATGCGCAGCAGATGTTCGAATATTTTCTACGAAATCCGATCTGTCAGGAAATGGGGCGTAAGTTCAAAATCGCCTTTGCGTCAACGGTCAAAGACACGTCTTTCACCCTCATCCACGACCTCGGGTTCATCCCTGTTCTAAATGGAGAAAAGCGCGGTTTCAAAGTGCTTATCGGTGGTGGCTTGGGTGCTCAGCCGCATTTGGCTCTGACCGCTTTCGAGTTTCTCGAAGAAGAAAAGATCATCCCATTCACCGCTGCTACGTTGCGCATTTTCGACCGTTACGGAGAGCGAAATCGTAGAAACAAGGCGCGATTCAAATACTTGCTTCAGGATGTCGGTTTGGAAGAACTGATGAAGCAGATCAAGGGCGAGTACGTAGCGTTGAAGGATCAAGAAGTTTGGGTTGATCGAAACGCGGTCATCACGCCCGAACCACCAAAATTGGGAACCGTGCTTACCGCTCGCATCAAAGACCGAGAGCATTATGACAACTGGCTCAAAACGAACGTTTTTGAGCAGAAACAGGAAGGTTTCTTCGGGGTTTTTGTCCGTGTTCCGTTGGGAAATATTTCATCCGATACTGCCCGTGCTTTTGCCAAGGTGGTGAAGGAATTTGCGGCTGATGACATCCGTGTGACCATCAATCAAGGTTATCTGTTGCGCTACGTAACGCAAGAAGCACTTTCGCCCTTGTATGAAGGACTGAACGCGCTCGGTTTGGCAGAACCAGGCTTCGACAGTGTGGCCGACATTACGGCTTGTCCAGGAACGGACACCTGCAACTTGGGGATTTCCAACAGCACGGGAACGGCACTTGAATTGGAAAAAGTGATTCGTTCGGAATACCCAGAATTGATTCATAACCGTGACATCAAAATCAAGATCAGCGGTTGCATGAACTCATGCGGGCAGCACGGCATTGCCAACATCGGTTTCCATGGAAGTTCCATGAAGCATGACGGAAAAGTCGTTCCTGCCATGCAAGTGCTTTTGGGCGGTGGAACGCTCGGAAACGGCAATGGAACGGTGGCCGATAAGGTCATCAAAATTCCATCGAAAAGAACACCTGATTTGCTTCGTTCGGTATTGAATGATTACGAAGAAAACGGGCTTGAAGGCGAGTACTTCAATGACTACTACCAGCGTTTGGGCAACCATTATTTCTATGAACTTTTCAAGCCGCTTGCCGAGTTGGAAACGATTCAAGAGAGCGATTACTACGATTGGGGCAAAGAACAACTTTTCAAGCCTGAAATTGGATTGGGAGAGTGTGCTGGTGTGGTTATTGACCTTGTGCAAACACTGTTTTTCGAAGCTGAAGAAAAGCTCGAATGGGCTACAGAAGCATTGAAGGAAAGTCGCTACGCAGATGGCATTTACCACACCTACACCGCTTTTGTTAACGGAGCAAAAGGCTTGCTTTTGGGCGACAACGTCCGTTGCAACACACAGGCAGGCATCATCTCCGATTTCGACAAAACGTTCGTGGAAACGGTCAAAATTCAATTTGGAACGACATTCACGGAACTGGTGTTGACAATGCGTTCGGAGAAACCCTCGAAGGAATTCGCAAAACTGTATTTCGCGCAAGCGGAGCAATTCCTTGTCACCATCAAAAATTACAGAGAAGAACAACTGAAAGGAGAAAAATGAAAAATGAAAAAGGAGAAAATGTTTCTCTGTGTTCTCTTTTACTCTGCGTGACAATAAAACATGAAATAGCCACAGATGCACAGATTTTCACGGATTTCTCAGATGAAATTTCTCTGTGTCTCTCCGTGTAGCCTCCGTGCTCTCTGTGGTAAAAAACAACAATTATGAAAAATAACCCCAAACTCACATTATTAGGCGCTGGCCCAGGCGACCCAGACCTGATAAGCATCAAAGGTATGAAGGCTTTGACCAAGGCAGATGCCGTACTATACGATGCGCTGACGCACCCTGACCTTTTGAACTATGCTCCGAAAAACGCTCCGAAAGTGTTTGTCGGCAAGCGTTCTGGGCAACATTCATTCAAGCAGGATGAGATCAACAAATTGATTGTGGAATATGCATTGAATTACGGACATGTTGTGCGACTGAAAGGTGGCGACCCGTTTGTGTTCGGGCGTGGACAGGAAGAAATCGAGTACGTTGAGGCATTCGATATTCCTACTGAAGTTGTGCCTGGCATCAGCAGTTCCATCGGTGTTCCTGGATTGCAAAAAATCCCAGTAACGCGAAGAGAAGACAGCGAAAGTTTCTGGGTGATCACAGGCACAACGAAAGATCTTGAACTCTCGAAAGATCTGACGTTGGCGGCTCAAAGCTCAGCCACGGTTATCGTGTTGATGGGAACGAAAAAACTGGCCCTCATCGCAGAAACGTACCGAAATGCTGGTCGCAATGAGATGCCTGTTGCCATCATTCAGAATGGTTCGTTGGAGAACGAAAAGGTGGTTTTGGGTACCGTAGATACGATTGAAAAATTGGCGGCTGATAGCCAGATTGGTGCTCCCGCCATCATTGTTTTGGGAGAGGTGGTGAAGCATCATCCCAATTTCAGTCACGCTTTTGTAGAGACGAATTATTTAAAACAGTAAAACGACCGATTCGTGTCACCCTGAACTTGTTTCAGGGTCTATTTAGATGCTGAAACAAGTTCAGCATGACCGTAAGAAATGTTAATCATGAGTACCCAAAACGAACTATACCCCATTTTCCTGAAGGTTCACGAGTTTGAAATGCTACTTGTAGGCGCTGGAAATGTGGGGTTGGAAAAACTCACGTTCCTGCTCAAAAGCAGTCCGAATGCGAAAGTGACGGTGGTGGCCAAATTCTTCAAACAGGAGGTGATCGACCTTGCTGCAAAACATCCTTCGGTGAAATTGATCGAGCGCTCGTTTGAGGAACGTGACCTGGAAGGAAAACAACTGCTGATCCTGGCAACCGAAAATCCATCGTTGCACGAAAAAGTGAAGGCCATCGCGAAGCAGAAAGGCATTCTGACCAATGTGGCCGATACACCTGAAATGTGCGATTTCTACTTGGGTGGAATTGTGACCAAAGGCGACCTGAAAATTGCCATTTCCACTAACGGAAAATCGCCTACACTTGCCAAACGTTTGCGGCAGCTATTTGAAGAGGTGATCCCAGAAGACATTAACCAATTGGCGAATAATCTACGTGCCATTCGTGCTACGCTCAAGGATGATTTTGAGTTCAAGGTGAAGAGGATGAACGAACTTACCGTAGGACTGTTATCTGAAACCAAACGATAAACATTGATTAGCCACAGATGCACAGATTTTCTCAGATTTCGCGGATTATTTCTCTGTGTTCCTCTGTGAAACCTTAGTGTTCTCTGTGGTAAAAAAGTAGAAGATGAATTTGCAGGAGTTGAACGATAGGTACGGGCAGATGACGGTGGAAGACCGCATCCTGAACGTGTACCGCGACTTCGACAAGGTGCTGTTTACGTCATCGTTCGGAACGTCTGCGGCAATTCTGTTGCATTTGGTTTCGAAGCTGAAACCCGAGCAGAAGGTGCATTTCATTGATACGACCTATCATTTTGCCGAGACGATGGCGTACCGCGATCAGCTCACAGAACAACTCGGTCTGAACCTTGAAAAGGTCCTCCCTGCGGATTGGAAAAATGCATTTACGCGTGATGACCAAACGTGGACAAAAGACCCAGACCTGTGCTGTTCCATCAATAAGGTGGAACCGTTGGATGCGCTGAAGCCAAATTATGAAGTGTGGATGTCGGGGTTGATGCGATTTCAGAACACCGAACGCAAATCGCGGAAGATTTTTGAGAAGAAAGGAAACCTGCTCAAATTCCATCCGATAATCGACTTCACGGAAGAGGAACAGAATGCTTATTTCGCGGAGCATGATCTGCCGAAACATCCCCTCGAAAAAGTCGGGTATCATTCCATCGGTTGTGCGCAATGCACCTTTAAGGGAAAGGGTAGAAGTGGACGTTGGGGAACATCAGGAAAGACGGAATGCGGCTTGCATCTATGATGCAATTATGAATTAGAAATGAAGAATTAAGAATATTCATGGAAGACAAGAAAATCAAACTCGGTCTATTCGGCTTCGGATGTGTGGGGCAAGGACTTTACGATGTGCTGAACCAATCGCAGATATTGGAGGCGAGCGTGGAGAAGATCTGTGTGAAGGACCGAACCAAGAAACGGAAGATCGATAGCAGCTATTTCACGTTTGACAAGGCCGATATTCTGAGCCGCGACAACTTGGATGTGGTGGTGGAGCTGATCGATGATGCGGACGAAGCGTTCAAGATCGTGAGCGAAGCCATGCGCAATGGCGTGAATGTGGTTACGGCCAACAAAAAGATGCTGGCCGAGAACTTCGCGGAGCTGTACGAACTGCAGAAGAAGTATAAAGTGGCGTTGCTTTATGAAGGCTCGGCTGGAGGCAGCATTCCCATCATCCGCAACTTGGAGGAGTATTACGACAACGAGCTTTTGGAGCACGTGGAAGGAATCCTGAACGGTTCATCCAATTATATCCTGACCATGATGGAAGTGGAGAAGATGGATTATTCGGAAGCACTGAATCTCGCTCAGGAAGCGGGCTTTGCCGAAAGCGATCCGTGGCTGGATGTGGGCGGTTTCGATAGCAAGTACAAATTGTGTCTGTTGGCCATTCATGCCTTTGGTGTAATTCTGAAACCCGATCAGATTCTGAACCTCGGCATCAATAACGTTTCGTTCGATGATATTCAGTTTGCCAAGCAGCGCGACAAGCGCATCAAGTTGGTGGCAAAGGCTTCGAAGATCGATGATACGGTGCGAGTTTATGTGCTGCCGCAGTTCGTGGATCGTGGCACAGCGCTATACAATATCAACTACGAATACAACGCTGTTGAAGTGGAAGGTGCTTATTCTGACCGTCAAACGCTGGCTGGAAAAGGTGCGGGTTCGTATCCAACAGGAAGCGCGGTCCTCTCGGATGTTTCGGCACTTACCTATGATTACAAATACGCCTACAAGAAACTCGACAAGTCCATCAAAAACGGTCGCCCGAATCTGAAACTCGACACCGATTTCGAACTGAAATTGTACATCCGCTTCACTGACCGTGAAGACCTGAGGAAACTGGATATCGTTTCAATTGAAGAGGAATACCGTTCTACGAACTTGAATTACGTGGTGGCCAATGTGAAGTTCAACTCACTGTTCAACATCTACAACGATAGGGAGAACGGACTTTTCGTGTGCGTGATGGCGGAATAAAAACGAAAAGCCCCGACTTCGAGGCTTTCATTTTGAGAGTGATCGCGACAGGATTCGAACCTGTGACCGTCTGCTTAGAAGGCAGATGCTCTATCCAGCTGAGCTACGCGACCAATATGTTCTCGGTCTGACGGAGCAGATGCTCTATCTTCCACCATAGGCGGAACATGACCGGATAAAAAAGTCAAAGGCCAACATGGAGAACCAAGTTGGCCTTTGTCGGGGTGGCAGGATTCGAACCTGCGACCTCCTGCTCCCAAAGCAGGCGCGATAACCGGGCTACGCTACACCCCGAAATATTTTTGCTGCA
This sequence comes from Flavobacteriales bacterium, assembly GCA_016124845.1. Classification (NCBI taxonomy): domain Bacteria; kingdom Pseudomonadati; phylum Bacteroidota; class Flavobacteriia; order Flavobacteriales; species Flavobacteriales bacterium. The sequence goes on along the minus strand of WGMW01000039.1, from coordinate 55,065 downwards.
ACCGAAGTTGCAAAAAGGTGGCGGAGAGACTGGGACTCGAACCCAGGCAACACTTTCGCGTTGACAGATTAGCAATCTGCTCCATTACCACTCTGGCACCTCTCCTAACGTTCAAAGAACACGTCTCAATCCGACCGGCTTCGTAACGTTTTGAGAACGGGCTGCAAAAGTATAAATAGTTTTATTTCCAACAACAGAAATGATGCATGTGATCATGTCGAAAATCAAGTGACATCACAGTTTGGTCAGCCCTACGGTAACTATAAGCTAATGTTATATTTGCAGCCTTCATCAATTGCAAATGAACATGAACCTGAAAAACAATAGGAATTTACTGGTTGCGCTGACGCTATTCTCTGGCGCATCGTTGCTGTCATCATGCGGAGGCACATCTACAAATGAGTCTACCAACTCTGAAGATAAGGTGACCGAGGCAAGTGACGACCTCACCTATGTACAAATTCCTGATGCAACAGATATTGACCCGAACTGGTCGAAAGAGAACACGGTGGTTTTTCACGTTATCGGTGAGCCGGATGATATGCACCCGACCAACGGGAATTCAGCTACCAAGTCCTTCCTTTTCAATTACACCCAGAATTTCATCATGGGTGGCGATATCATCAACTTGAATGTTCGCCCTGATGTGGTAAAGGCATGGCCTGAAGTTTCGGAGAACGAACTGGAGTTCACCTATGAACTTCGTGATGAACCAACATGGGATGATGGTTCTCCACTTACTGTTGAGGATGTGATCTTCACGTTCAAAGCGGTAAAATGTCCGTTGACAAATAATCCTCATGCAAAGCCGTATGTGGAAAATTTGGAAACGATCGTTGTCGATCCGGAAAATCCGAGAAAGTTTACCATAAAGATGAAGAAGAAGTACATTCAGAACATCATCTTTTCGTCAGATTATCCGATGCTTCAGGAAAGCTACTGGGATCCGAACAAGACCTTGCGTAAATATTCATTTCAGCAACTTGATTCTTGGGGTGGTAATGAAGTCGTGACAAATTTCATCAGTGCAAAGGATGAGAATGGAAATGATATAGGTCATGTTAACATTTGGACTAATGAGGGGCCAGAAGATTATGGTAAGGTCGTTTGGCAAGCTATGAATCGTGAAAAGGTCTCTGTTGTCAAAAGAAGCAAGGACGGCCAAAGGTTATTTGTTCAATCTTCAAAGGGTCAGTCAGGTTGGGTAACAAAAGATTTTGTGAAAGAGGAAAGAACAAGGTCTGGAGCAAGGATAGATTTTCCATCTGACCTGAACGCTTGGGCAACGGAATTCAACGATGCCAAGTATAGCCGCAAACCAGAATTCCTGGTAGGAATGGGTGCCTATCAATTTGAAGATTGGAAACCAGGACAGTCATATACGCTGGTGCGCAAGAAAGACCATTGGACATCGAAACTGGCTGAGCGTGATGCTTACGAGACGTCTTATCCTGACAAGATCATCTTTAAGATCAATACCGACCCGAACTCACAGGGATTGGAGTTCAAGACGCAAACATTGGATGCTTCAACCTATTTGGGAACCAAGAAGTTGTTGGAACTTCAGGAAGATCCCAATTTCAATGCGAACTATCATTCACGCTTTACCAACACATATAATTACAGCTATCTGGGTTTCAATTGTCGCCCTGATGGTGTAGAGTACAAGAAATTCTTCGATGATAAACGGGTTCGTAGAGCGGTTGCCATGCTTGTTCCTGTAAATCAGATAAACATGGTGCTTAACAAGAACAAGAACAAGCGCATGGTCGGTCCGGTTTCGCCATTGAAAAAGGAATACAATGATGATCTTCAACTCATTCAAAGAGACGTGGAAGGAGCGAAGCAACTCTTGGAAGAGGCCGGTTGGACCGATACGGATGGCGATAACATCCGCGACAAGATCGTTGATGGCGAGAAGTTGAAATTCGAGTTCGACCTGAACTACATGACAACCACGGTTGAATGGAGAGATGAGGCACAGATGATCGCTGAGGCGTTGTACGAAGCTGGCATTCAGTGCAATATCAATCCACTTGATTTTGCGGTGCTTTACGATAACGCACGAAACCACAAATTCGATGCGATGCTGGCAGCTTGGGCGGGTTCTTCGCTTCCAGAAGATTTCACGCAGATCTGGCACACCGAATCGTGGGCTTCCAAAGGTTCCAATTTCACAGGTTTTGGAGATGCAAGAAGTGATGCTTTGATCGACTCGTTGAAGTATGAGTTGGACATGGAAAAGCGAATTCCAATGGTGCGCGAACTGCAAGAAATTATTTATGACGAGCAGCCTTATGTGTTCCTGTTTGCAGCCACGCGCAGAAACGTGATTCACAAGCGCTTCGGAAATGCCGACATGTATTTCGAGCGCCCGGGCGTTATTCTCAATAATCTTAAACTGTTGACAGGTGGTGCTGCGGCTCCAACTGCCGAAGCCAACTGATCGCTGCCATAGCAATTCATGCTGAAGTACGTTCTCCGTAGAATTCTGGTTTTCATACCGACCTTGGTGGCCATTACACTGCTCGGGTTCGTGATCATGATCTCCGCCCCGGGCGATCCTGTGGAGCGGATGGTGGTGGCCGCGCAGAGCGGGGGAGAGGTCGGTTCGCAAACGGCCAATCAGATAGAGCAGAAGAAATTCTGGAGCCGAAAATTGGGACTCGATCTTCCCATTTTCTACTTCAGCCTCAATTCCATGTCGCAGTCGGACACGCTTTATCGCGTTTATGACAGGAACGAACGCGAGTCACTGTCAAGGTTGGCCAATGTTTACGGCAACTGGCCTGCCGTTTCTGATTACTTTCAGGCCATTGATGCGCTGAATGATGCGCACGGTTCGCTGCGGGTCGATAGCAGCATGGCCATGGGGTATTCCATTGATAAGGTGAAGCAGGACATCAATCAGAGCTTTTTTGAATCATCTGCGCTTAAAGCCACATATTCTGAGAACGTGATAGAGGCCAAGCTGGAGGCGTTGACCGAGATCTATGATGCTCCGTACATGGCCAGTTTCCGTCCTGAGTTGGATAATGTGAAGGCGAAACTCCAAGCCATGAAAGATTCGGCCACGCCTTGGAAAAAGTATGTGCCGGTCATCAACTTTTATCCGAACAACCAATATCACCGGTGGATATTCGGTGATGGGGATTGGCTCACAGGCAAAGGCGCTGAGTTCACCACAGGTGTCATCCGTGGAGATTTCGGCACCAGCTACCGCACCAAGATGCCCATCAGCGAGGTGATCTCCATCAAAATATTCTGGTCGTTCTTCTTCACCATTATTTCGGTGGTGTTGGGCTACCTTGTAAGTATGCCTATGGGAATTCATGCTGCGGTAAATAAAGGTTCTCGTTTCGATACCGTTACCACCGTGCTGGTGTTCATCCTGTTCTCCATTCCGAGCTTCTGGTTGGCCACCGTGCTGCTGATGACCTTTGCCAATCCGGACGTGCTTTACTGGTTTCCCGCTTCCGGTGTAGAGCCTGTAAGAGGCTTTGCGGAAAATGCCGGCTTCTTTGAGAAGTGGGGCGCAAGGTTGCCTTACCTGATCCTGCCTATTATCAGTTACACCTACAGTTCCTTCGCATTCCTTTCGCGTACCATGCGCGTTTCCATGCTGGAGATCGTCAATCAGGATTACATCCGTACGGCACGTGCCAAAGGATTGAGTGAAACCAAGGTGGTTTACAAGCATGCGCTGAGAAATGCCTTGCTTCCGATCATTACGGTCTTTGCCAACATATTCCCTGTGGCCATTGGCGGTTCGGTGGTCTTGGAGGTGATCTTCACCATACCGGGCATGGGAAATGAAGTGTATCAGGCCATTGTGAACCAGGATTATCCGATGGTGGTGGCCGTGCTTACCATTACGGGCGTGCTGACGCTGGTCGGGTATCTGGTCTCAGATATTCTGTATGCGGTGGCGGACCCAAGAATCAGTTATTCGAAGTAGATGAGTGGGAAGGCAGAAATAAAGCAGTTCAATTTCCGCGAATACGCTTGGGGACAGTTCAAGAAGAACCGCGCGGCCTACATCTCCTTGTGGACCCTGGCCACGCTGGCGGTGATGGCACTTTTTGCGCCCATCATCGCCAACGATCAGCCGCTATACGCCAGCTACAAGGGGCATTCACTTTTTCCGGCATTCTCGCTACAGAACTCGTATGAGCTTCAACTGGAGGAAGGAAAGACCGAGCGCATTCAATTGGACATAGCCAAGTGGAAGCAGATGAAACTGGATGCGGTGATCTGGGCACCTGTGCCCTACGCACCGAACAAATCGGATTTCCTGAATTCCGATTTCGCCTCACCGGGAGGAAAACAGTATTTCGAGGATCCGAACGGGGAAATGGTGGATATGCCAGGGCGTTTCCGTCATCTGTTGGGAACCAACAAGAAAGGCGAGGATGTACTGTCCGGGCTGATCCATGCTGCGCGCATCTCGCTTTCCATCGGTATCATCGCCATGGGCATTGCCACGGTTATCGGATTGGTGCTCGGAGCACTGGCAGGCTATTTTGGCGATAGCAAACTGAGAACAACACGTGGTCAGTTCTACACGTTCATCCTCGGGCTGGTGTTCGCGTATTACTATGCCTTCATGATCCGTGCAGACAATCTCTCCGATGCCATCGGAACCTCTGGCGGAGCCTTGCTGCTACAGTTGCTGGTGAGCATTCTCATCTTCGCAGGAATCTGTGCGGTGTTCTATTTCCTCGGAAAACTGGTTGGGAAATTGCCGCTGTTCCGTTCAGAGCGCAACATTCCGGTCGATTCGTTCATTTCCAGAATGATCGAGATCCTGATATCCATTCCTCGGATGGTGCTTATCATCTCCATTGCTGCGGTGGCCAAGCCGTCCATCATCAACCTCATGCTCATTATCGGGTTTACCAGCTGGACGGGCATTGCGCGCTTTACCCGCGCAGAATTCCTCAAGATTCGCAACTTGGAATACATTCAGGCGGGGCAATCGCTCGGTTTCAGCGAAATGCGCATCATCTTCCGCCATGCGCTGCCCAATGGCGTGGCACCAGCGTTGGTGGCCATTGCGTTCGGTGTGGCCTCGGCCATCCTTATCGAATCGAGCCTTTCATTCCTCGGTGTGGGTGTTCCGCCAGATGTGGTCACGTGGGGTTCGCTCATCAGTTCAGGCCGCGAGAATTTCGCTGCGTGGTGGCTGGTCATCTTCCCAGGTATCGCCATCATCCTTACCGTAGCCATCTACAATCTGTTGGGCGAAGGGCTTCGCGATGCCACCGATCCGAAGCTGAAGACCTGATCGGTCTGAGGATTTTCTTGAACAGTGTATTGAAATCCCGTTGGACTTTTCATCTTTGGGATCGGAATGAGTGTAACGCTGTTCATAGAGGCCACGGACCTGTCACCCGAGATCGATTTCAATCTCTCGGAGAAGAAGTTCGTTATCCGTGGGCGGTCCATGCCCGAGAATTCAGAGAAGTTCTATAACCCGATTCTGAGTTGGATGCAGGAGAATCTGGCCTTCCAGTTTTTGGAGGCCACCTTCGATGTGGCGCTGGAATATTACAACACGGGTTCATTCATCCGCCTGATGGCGTTGTTCAATCTGCTGGAGGAACTGAACAAGAAGGACAACAAGTTCCGGGTGCGATGGATAGTGGAGGAAGGCGATGAGGACAATGTGGCCGATGGCGAGTCGTTCCGCGAGGTGATCAGAGTTCCGTTTGAAATTATTGAAGTGTAACTTGACCGCATGAAAACGATCGCGGTATTCACCAGCGGAGGCGATTCACCCGGCATGAATGCCTGCATCCGTGCGGTGGTAAGAACAGGGCTCCATCACGGACTGAAGGTTTACGGCATCATGCATGGCTATCAGGGCATGATCGAGGATCAATTCAAGCTGCTTACCAGCGATGATGTGGGAAACATCCTACAGCGCGGTGGCACCATCCTCAAGTCTTCGCGCAGCAAGGACTTCATGACCAAGGAAGGCCGTCAGAAAGCATTCGATAACCTGAAGAAATACGGCATTGAGGGCATTATTGCCATTGGCGGAGACGGCACCTTTGCTGGCGCGAAGGTCTTCACCGAGGAGCACAGAATTCCCTTCATCGGCCTGCCGGGAACCATCGACAACGACCTTATTGGCACCGATTACACCATCGGGTACGATACGGCTTTGAACAACGTAATTGAAGCGGTGGACAAGATCAAGGACACGGCCGCATCGCACGACCGCCTCTTTTTTGTAGAGGTAATGGGCAAGGATGCCGGTTTCATTGCGCTGCGTTCGGGAATTGGAGTAGGGGCGTTTGCCATTCTCATACCTGAGGTGCACACCGACCTTCGCAGTCTTATCGATCACCTTACGGCAGCATATACGCGCAAAAAGAGCAGCAGCATCATTATTGTGGCCGAAGGCGATGATGCGGGAGGCGCTTACAAGATAGCCGAGCAGGTGGTAAAGGAACTTCCGCAGTATGAGACGCGCGTTTCCATTCTGGGCCATCAGCAGCGGGGCGGCAGCCCTTCGGCCTTGGACCGCATGCTGGCCTCGCAGCTCGGTTATGAGGCGGTCAACGCCATTCTGGCGGGCAAACATTCCGTTATGGTGGGCATTGTGAACAAGCAGGTGTGTTACACGCATTTCGACCAGGCCATCAAGCACCACGATAAGGTGAACACCGATTTCCTGAAGCTGGCGGAGATACTGGCGGCTTAAAGCAACCCATTCTCCAAGCCATAACGAATGAGGTCGGCCGTGTTCTTGAGACCTGTTTTACGCATCATGTTCTTGCGGTGGTTATGGATGGTATGCACCGAAAGATGAACCGTGTCGGCAATGTCCCTGCTCCGGAAGCCTTGCGCCATGAGGGCAAGCACCTGTGTTTCGCGCTGACTGAACGGGCCGACCTTGTGGCGGCTCTCATGCAGTTCCTTCAGCTTTTCCCTGTAGAGCCGCTCGCTGTCTTTGGGGCCAAGGATGCGACTGTGTATCTTCTTGACATCCATAAAACTGATGTCATGGAGCATGGTCATGCTCATAACAGGAGCATCGCCATCATTGATGAATCCTGTACTGCGTTTCAGCATCATGATATGATCGCCATGGAACTTCCGCACGCGGTAATTCATTTCCAGCATGCTGCGGAAAGGCTCCTTCCTGTCTCTGGTAAAATGGAACTCGGTGGCCAATTGGCTCAGGTAATGCACCACAGGCTGGTCATCAGGGTGAATGACATTCAGCACAAAGGGAATGTCGATCTTGCAGCCCTGCGGGTAGCCCAGCACCGAGTTGAACCCATGATGATAGACGATCTGCCCGCTCCGATAGTCGGCCACGTAGGTCACCATATCGGGCATGTGCATCACGTTGACAAATTGCGCCTCAATAAGTTTTGGGTCTGGCTGTGCATCGAAACCGTCCCGTTTCAACTGTTCCAAGTACTCAAGGAACTTTTCAGCAGATTCTCTCATGTGTTATCCAGCGTTTCGATCACACATCTGGCGTAGGCCTCTTTGTCGGTTATGTTTCCCATGTGTGCGGCATTCAGCCACTTCAATTGCTTGGATGGGGCCACTATCGATTCAAAGAACTTTTCCGAAAGCTGATGATCCACCGTGTGGTCCAGTTTTCCGAGAATGAATGTGACGGGAACCTGAACATCCAGCTGTTCATGGAAGAGGTCTACCTCCAACAGCTCGTGCCACATGTTGGAGGTGCTCACCTTCATGCCGTTGTTGAATTTGAGCGCATCCATAAAGGAATATTCCTTGGCACCCATCAACCATTTGGATATGGAACTGAGTTTCTTGGCGCCTTTCATCATGCCTCCGTAGTAAGCAAGCCAGTTCCGCTGTTTCATCAACGCCTTGAACGGGTCTTTGCCGTCATTCGGGGCGGGCATGGTCAGGTTCTCCAGTTCGTTGATGGCCTTTTTGTTGCCATCTTTTCTTGCTGCCTCCAGTGCAAATTTGTAGGAGCGGTTCTCACTTTCGGCCATATTGCTCACTTGGCCCACCCCTATGTAATGATGCAGTTTTTCGGGTACCTCCTGCGTCAGTTTCCAGCCGAGAATGCTGCCCCATGATTGACCAAGCAGGTAGAGCCTGTCTTTACCGAACTTTTGCAACAGATGGTCTATCACCACCTTGCCGTCTTCTACAAATTGGTTGATGGTAAGGTGCTTCGGGTCTGCCTTTTTGTCGAATGATTTTCCCGCTCCACGCTGGTCCCAGTTCACTACCATGAAGTGCTTTTCCAGTTCAGCATTGCACGTTTCGGAAAGCCACATGTCCGTAAAGCCTGGTCCGCCATGCAGCATCAGCAGCATGGGCAGGTCTGTAGAGTTGCCACGCACCATCAGCCATTGTCTGGTGCCGTTCACATCGGTCTCATAAAGTTCCGAAATGCCATTTTCGATAGGGCGTTTCGAGAATCTTGTTGGTCGGAGTAGTTTCAATAACATACTTCAATAATATGACTTTTAGCAGACACTTTTAGAGATTTGGAAGAAATGACCCTAAAGGGCTATTTACCCCCAATAAAAAATCGATGGCGGCTTCCAGCTAAGATGATCGGGGCAGTTGGTCTTAATATGTTAGCTGGTTCTTCACCAACCCTTCAATATCGATCGTTGTGTCTCCAACCGTGAAATAGGCCACTTCCGTTCCTTCGATGTTCAAACGATGTACTTTGGGGAAATGCCACGAATTATCATACATGGAATCTTGATATTGAACCCAGAACCGTTGATAGGTCATGTCGTCAAATAATCTCCAACCGTTGTTTGCAGGAAACTGGGTCTTCAACACACCTTCTTTCGGAATACGATAGATTCGAGCGTGATCATCTGTACCGAACTCCATAGGCAGCCCGTCAGATTGATTGAAAATGACCAGCCCGACACCATTGAATACGCCAGTTCTCTCATCGATTATGTACGTTTCAAATTCAGGTTCCCGAACCGCATAGAGAATGGCAAGTGCCACTGCCACCACGAAAACAGCGAGAAGGAACTTTAGAGTACGGAGTATGAATGTATTCACCGTACTAAGATTCAGTTATTCAACGCTTCCAGTTTCTCGGTATAGCGGTCTACAAGTTTCTGGTTGCCCAATGCGGTGTAGCACTCGATCATCCGCTCATACATTTTCGTTTTGCCAAGTCTTACCATATGTCCATCAAAATAGACATCATAGTGATTCTCAATCCTTCTAATGTATTCAACGGCCTTCTTGTTGTCGCCTCGCTCTTTATAGATCTTGTAGAGGTTTGTGCAGATCATTCTCTTGTTGAGTTTCAGTCTCCATCTTGGGGTATCTGCATTAGGAAGACTTCTCAGATACTGGTTGCCATACTTGATGGCAAGGTCATATTGTCCCGTCTCGAAATAGCCATCAGCAATGTAGTAATCGACATTATTTTCCCTTGCCAACTTTTTGCTGGCGGCCTTTATCTGAAGACATACTGCTAAGAATCCGTCTTCATCATTTGTTCCCATCAGTTTGTACATCTCGTCATTAAGCGCCTCAAGGTCTGCCTTCTGCCCCAAACAAATGGTTGGAAGAACGAGTAGGAGGATGAGGAGGCGAAACATTAACAGGCGAAACAATTAACATGTCCAAGGGTCAAGAGGTCATAAATCACCAGTGAGCTGATTAACATGAGCATGGCGTTGAAGACAATAATCGGGATATTGATGAGAAGAAGCCAATTGAACTTCATCTTGGCTATGGACAAAACCGTAGTGGTCGCCATTGTTAACATTGTCAAAAGCGTGATTGTTAGTGTCAAGTATTTCCAGTCCCACATGTAAGCTCCTGAGAAGAAGCAGGAAAAGGTTACAATAAAACCAATGAGCGTGGTGAAGGCATAAGCAGCTAAGCGGTCTGCATCATTCATTTCCTTTACTCTCGATCTCAACTTTCCATATGTATTCTTAAATCCCATCCCTTTGCACCGGAAATCATGAGTCCATGTTTGATTAGCATCCCGAACATACCAAACTCCCTGTACTCATCCTATCCCTCATCTATCCGCATCCAACCCCTTAAGAAACTCCTTGTAAGCTTCCACATCCCATTCCAGATGCCAGAAGGAGAGGTGCTCCGCCATGGTGCTGAGTCCGATCTTTCTGCGTCTTTCGTCCACATGCTCAGGGTCTTCCAGTGGCGATACAAAGTATTTTCCTGTGGCAGGGTCAGTTTCCAGCTGACTTCCGTATATCTGTTTCTTACCAAGACCGATAAGAACACGGTCTTCCAGTAAGGCAAGGTCGGCCGGTAGGGCATTATGGTCTTTTACCGCCTGTCTTAGTACGGGAAGATACTTCCGTTGCGTAGCGGTATCTGAATGCTGTATGACCAGAAAAAGAGCTTCATAGCCTTTTCTTCCAACCTCATTCCATCCAAGCCATCCATGTTCCTCAATGATCTTTTTAACTGCTACCAGATGAACGGAATCGCGGGCAGAGACCTCTTTCCAATATTCCTTAACGCGAGGAGAATCGTAACCATATTTCTTCATCATCCTGTGGATCTTGTTCCTCATGCCATAATCTTCTGCCAGAATTTTATTGAGTTCTTGGGCAAGAGGTTTGTTCAGCTGAGGCCTGTTCTCATAGTTCCGGTAGATACCATCTACTATGGCCGCCCATCTGGAATCGGAATGAAGGGATGCAAGTCGTTTATCATCGATCTTGCCTTTCTGGCCATAGAACAGGCCTGAGTCTGCCAGTTTCTTCAGCTGTATAAATGCACTATCAGCATTTCCGGCCATGGCCCATGAGCCAGCAGCTTTGAACCTGTCGTCAGCAGACCCCACATTTCCGCATTTTGCGAATGCTTCTGAAAAGGCAATTGCCGCCTCCTTGTATTTTTTCTGCCTGAAAAGAGCATTGGCAGGTTTGAGCGTTTCAGAATAGTCTGGTGTTGCAAATTGGCCTGTAGCATTCCCAGCTCCAAGGAAATTGAAAGCAAGGACAATGATGAGAATGACCGTGTTCTTCAGCATGGTGATCGACCTGTTATTGAATTACATCTCAATAATAAAGTTCTGAAACTACCAAACTCCCCACACTCATCCTATGCCTCATTTACGGGCAGAAGAAATGAAGTGGCATAAGGTGCATTCCTCAAAGATTATTATAAGGTACCGAACACCGAGTGGGTTATACACTTGATCCATTACTCCTAATAATACTCGTATGACACGATTTCTATTTGCTTAGGATATACCGTGTCTCTATAGGTCAGAAAGTGATTACGCTGTATAAGAAGTCCCGTCTGTTCATCATAAGAGTTTACGAACCACTTGCTCCAACTCTCACCATCATATCCTGGGAACGTCATCTCAGATAGTAACCTACCATGTTCATCATATGCATAATTGGTTGAATCAATGGTGTTTTCACAGCATAGCCATCGTTCTTGCGTCAAACGGTTGAGGCTATCGTACTCGTATTCTGTTGATGAACTCCACTTTAACTCTCCGTTCTCGTCAGTACTAAATTTTTCTTCTAAAAGATTACCTGATTCATCATACAAATAGGTGCGTTGATTATCAATCGTTGTTGTATCGTGACCGCGAAGCTCAGTTTTGGAAGTCAGTTGGCCAAGGGCGTTATAATCGTGTAGTATTAATGTGAGGTAAGGCTTCTTTCCAAAGGCTGGGTAATGCTCTTCGCGAATCACATGACCGTTGCTGTACTTATATACTTCTGCATATCCAACGCTGTCTTTTGTTAATTCCTCAATGTCGCGTTTGACGATGAGGTTACCATCGATGTCGTACTGATACATGTACTTCGTAATGAGTTGATGATAACCGTATTTGGTAGTGTAGGTGGAGTCCATGATTTTGAGCCCCTTGCTATTGTAGATGAAGGTGTCCACGTCCTTGCCTTTGCATTTTTCATCTAAACAGTCAGTTTTCCGCATGAGATTTCCATTCAGATCAAATTCCTCTATTTTCAAAATGGGGTTGTGCAGACTATCGTCCTTAATTCGATACGTTATCTTCTTTATTGACTGACCATTCACCTGGATAGTCATTAAGAGCAACAGACCGATTATGGATTTGATGTGTCTCATGTTTCTAACCATGAACATACCAAACTCCACGCATTCATCCTATCCGTTGGCAGCGCAATTCTTCCCCCATAATTCTTCATTCCTAATGCTGCATTCCCTTACCTTGGCCGCATGAGCGCCCTTGCCGTGTTTGTGGAAGTGATATTGCCGTTGCCCTTGGCCGGCACGTTCACCTATCGCGTGCCGCGCAGCATGGAGGAATACGTGGCCATGGGCAAGCGCGTAGTGGTGCAGTTCGGCCGCAGAAAACTCTACACGGGCATCATCAGCGAGGTGCACCACACGCCCCCGCAGCACTATCAGGCCAAATACCTCGAAGACCTGCTGGACGATGCGCCCGTGGTGCTGTCCGGCCAGATGGCCTTCTGGAGCTGGATGGCCGAGTATTACCTCTGCCATGTGGGCGATGCGATGAATGCCGCCATCCCCTCTGGGCTGAAACTCTCGAGCGAGAGCCGCCTGGCCGCACTCAACACTGAACTACATGATGCCAACGGAATATTTAAATCAAATTCAAACCCGAAAACTTGCAGCCTATCTTAACCTGCCGTCCATTTTTTTTGTTGCAAGTCCAAAAGGCACAATCTGCCCCAAGAAGAATTATACGAGAACCACCTGCTACAAGAAGCAAGTATCCGAACCTGCTTGAGAACACCGATGTGACAAGAGCAGAACAGGTGCTGGTCAGCGAACACATATATAAAAAGAATGGAATGCACCTATTATCTCTGGAATGGTGACCAATGCGTGCAGTAGAAGGACAATAGGACACAACTTATGCGATGACACATGTTCTGACAACGTGGTTGTTTCCGTGAAGATGGTTGTCACAGAAAGAAGAACAGCTTTGCCGATGATACATCACTCAGACAAAGGACTACAGTATTCCTCGAAACATTATCTAAACTATTCAGATAGAACAACATCAATCAACCAATCACTAAACCACTATGTACTACAGTCCATAGTGGTTTAGTTTTACAATATTTACGGTCAAACATTTTGATGATGAAACTTCAGAACTACATAGCAGGAGATTGGATAGAGGGAGATGGCGAAGGAAGTCCGCTTTTCAACTCCATAACGGGAGAAATGGTGGCAACGGCCACAACCAAAGGGTTGGATTTCGATCAAGCCTTGCAATACGGAAGAGAGAAGGGAAGTGCATTACGGAAAATGACCTTCCAAGAGCGTGGATTGATGTTGAAAGCGCTTGCCATGTATCTTCTGGAGAGAAAGGAGAAGTACTACGAAGTGAGTTACAAGACCGGTGCCACGCGCATCGATTCTTGGATTGATATTGAGGGCGGAATCGGTAACCTGTTCGCCAACGCCAGTCTGCGCAGGCAGTTCGGAGACGAATCCTATTACGTGGATGGCGAATATGCGCCCATGAGTAAAGGCGGAACTTTCATTGGGCATCACATCATGGTGCCGAAAGAAGGAATTGCGGTTCATATCAACGCTTACAATTTTCCTATTTGGGGAATGTTGGAAAAGGTGGCCGTGAACTGGTTGGCGGGCGTTCCGGCCATTGTGAAACCAGCAACGGTTACATCGTTTCTAACGGAAACCATGGTCAAAGACATCGTTGCTTCAGGAATTCTTCCCGAAGGAGCGTTGCAGCTGATCTGCGGCTCGGCTGGTGATCTGCTCGATCATGTGGGCAGTCAGGATGTGGTGACATTCACAGGTTCTGCATCCACGGGAAGAATGCTGAAATCCAAACCTTCCATCATCGAAAATGCTGTACCATTCAACATGGAAGCAGACAGTTTGAACTCTTCCATTCTGGGAGAAGATGCGGTTCCGGGAACGCCTGAGTTTGACATTTTCGTGAAGGAGGTGGTCAAGGAAATTACCGTGAAATGTGGCCAGAAGTGTACGGCCATCCGCAGAATCATGGTGCCAGAGAAGCTGGTGGAAGATGTGCAGATAGCTGTTGGAGAAAAACTTCAGAAGACAACCATCGGTTCGCCAACGGCAGAAGGCGTTCGCATGGGCGCATTGGCAGGGCAGGATCAGATGCGCGAAGTGAAAGAGCAGGTGGAGAAACTGCTGGCAGAAAATCAGCTTGTGTTCGGAAATCTCGATCAAGTGGAAGCACTTGGAGCAGACGGTTCCAAAGGAGCGTTCATGTCACCGATTCTGATGCGGAACGATGACCCATTCAATGCCAAGGCGGTACACAACATCGAAGCCTTCGGACCTGTCAGCACCATTCTTCCTTACAAGAACTTGGATGATGCCATTGCCATGTCGAAACTTGGTTTGGGTTCGCTTTGCTGTTCCATTGTGACAAATAATGAGAAAACTGCCCGCGATTTCGTGCTTGGTGCTGCCTCATACCACGGACGGATTCTTGTGCTGAATGCCGAATGCGCCAAGGAAAGCACAGGTCATGGTTCGCCCATGCCATTGTTGGTGCATGGCGGCCCCGGACGAGCGGGTGGAGGAGAAGAGATGGGAGGAAAGCGTGGCGTGTTGCATTACATGCAGCGAACCGCTATTCAAGGAACTCCGACCATGATCACGGCCATTACCAATGTCTATCAGCAAGGAGCCAAGCAGAAGGAAGTGCTACTCAATCCATTCATGAAGCATTTTGAAGAAGTGGAAATAGGCGAGACGCTGGTCACGCACAAGCACACTGTAACAGAAGCCGACATCATCAACTTCGCCAATGTAAGTGGTGACCACTTCTACGCGCACACAGATGTCACTTCATTGGACGGAACGCTTTTCGAAGGACGCGTGGCGCACGGATATTGGATTTTGAGCAAGGCCGCTGGTATGTTTGTGGAGAACAGAAAATGCCCTGTGTTGCTGAACTATGGCATTGACGAAGCGCGTTTCACCAAACCCGTCTATCCGGGAATGACCATCGGTGTGCGTCTCACTTGCAAGGAGAAGATCCAGCAGGAAAAGCGGGATGAAGAGGACATCCGAAAAGGAATTGTGAAATGGCAGGTTGAAGTTTACGACCAAGAAAACGAAACCTGTGCGATTGCAACGATTCTCACGATGGTGAAGAATAAGGAGCAGTAATTGCAGAGTCGTCAACTTTTGAAAAGTTGACGACTCTTATAATGTCAATCCTTCTTCCGCGGCAAGCGGAAAGAGAATCCTCCAGAGAGATAAATGATGGTACCGCTCGGTTGCCCGATGGGGAAAAATTCTCCGAATCCAGCTTCGGCCAGGAAATAGACGTAAGGCACCAACTTGGCCTGCGCCCCGATGTTCAGCATGATGGTGTGGGAGTTCACCAAACGGCCAAGTTTCATGTTTTCGATGGCTGGTTTCAGTCCTGTGCCTTGAAGACCGTAGGCAAAACCGTAACGCAGCGTTCCGTAAGGATTCCACGTGCGGTCATCTCTTGCCGAACCGATTGTAAGACCGACATCACCGTTCACACTTCGTCCGTAGGAGTTGTCGCCCATTCCGCCACCGATATCTGCCCGCAACCAAGGTTTAAAACTGTATCTGACAGATGCTTTTCCGGTCAGGTTCAGGTTATTGTTGTAGCGGAACCCAAGTGCCTCGGCACCGATGTCCATTTTATCGCTCACACCGAAACGGAAACGGCTGAACCAAGCCATTTCGCTTCCTCGTGCCTTATCCGAAATGCTCAATCCCGCGCCAGAGGCTGCGGTCAGTTCAGGTACATATTTCCCGATAGGTTGTGGCCCACCGAATGAGACCATGGACGAAGGAGGAGCCACCACACAGCTTTGTGTCAACATTACCGTGATGGCAATGAAAATCCAGACAACCCTGTTTTTCATGCCCCGAAATTGCAGAATTCCAACCTATTTCACTCGTGGTCTTTGTAATTTCATCGGCCAGCACAAACGCGTATGTTCACAGATACACCAAAACCTCCGTATTACACGGTCATTTTCACATCAAAGCGAACCGCTGTTGATGAAGGCTACACAGAGCTGAACGATGAGCTGTACGCAGAAGCCCAGCAACTGGATGGTTACATCGGAGCTGAAACGCTGCGCGATGAGAACGGCTTTGGCGTTGCCGTGCTTTATTGGAAAACATTGGAGGACATTCAAGAGTGGGCCAAGTACCAGAAACATATTCGCGCCAAGCAACTGGGCAAAGAGAAATGGTACGAAGGTTACCGTGTTCGTATTTGCCTAGCGGCTGCGGTCCTCCATACGACACCATTGGCGAAGTAGGCGAAACCACGCAGCCGTTCAGCAATATGATAACGCCTGAATAGATAATGGCACTGAGCCAAAGCCACCGATCACATAAGCGACCCTTCATTGCGCCAAGATGCTAACTTAATTGGCACACGGGTCTTTTTCCTCGCGTTCGTATTGCGCTTCGTTGTACACCTTATAGAACATTTCGGCATGAAGTTCAATATCACCCGGTGGTTGACATGATGAGTTGTATGTGCATACGATCTTGTACAAGATTGCCTCAGGGTTTGAAAAGTCCGAAGCTTCATTGATGTTAACGCCCCAATGATAATAACCGTGATAAGAATCCCATTCTTTCGTCAGACTTTCAGACCCAATAGGAAAATATCCGTTGACCGTTTCGAACGAATAGTTCAGACATGGCATTTCCTCTGACGCTGCCCGTGCAGAATCTGACCAATGGTAAGAGATGATCATGTTGGCGTGACACCCACCATCTGCAGTGAATCCACCATCAGTATCGTATGTGCTGAGAACGGCAGTTTGATTTGCCGGCCCGAGTGTTGCATATCCCTCGATGTGCTTTTCGTTTTCGCATTCACATGCCGACTGCGGATCGCCACAGCCATTACAACTGGAAATTGTAATGGAAATCAGCAGCATTGGAAGATATTCTTGCAATTTCATGGGGTTGGATTATGGTTACTCAAAGAGAAGAGCTTCATCGATTTGAAATACTGACAGGAATTCGATCTATAGCATGATTATTGTCAGTAAGTGTTGAGCGGGACGATTACTGTCCTTTGTCTTACGATAGCTTATTTGGCTCTTTTCTCATTTCTTTATCACCGATTTGTCCCGGTCATTCATTTATTGCCTCTCGGTCCCATGTTCACCAAAACTCCCAAACCTCCTTATTACACGGTCATTTTTACCTCGCAGCGGACAACGTTGGACGATGGCTATTCGGAACTGAATGATGAGTTGTATGCGGAAGCTCAGAAATTGGAGGGTTATTATGGCGCGGAAACCTTGCGTGATGCCAGCGGTTATGGCGTTGCGGTTCTATACTGGCGAAGCATGGAAGACGTTCAGGAATGGGCCAAGTACCAGAAACATATTCGCGCCAAGCAACTGGGAAAACAGAAATGGTATGAAGGTTACCGTGTTCGGATTGCCAAAGTGGAGCGCGAATATGGAATGGGGTAGTTCTTCAACCCGATCAGCATATTCGGTATGCCAAATAAGATTTCAACAATTGACCGATAGTTTACGTTCAGGGTTGCGTGATACACTTAGTTTCGCAACGTTTCCGAACAAGACCCAGTCAAATGAAAAAGATCTACTTCCTGATCAGTATGCTGACCATTGGCATGCTGGCCCATGCACAGAACAAAGACAATATTCTACGGAATCCTTCCATGATCCCGGTAACCTTCCACGGAGAAACGGTTCCGCTTCGCGATTACGTGGAAGACCCGAATGCGGTGAATGAGATCACCAAGACAGAGAAACCCGGTTATCATCCGAAAGATGATTGGATCCTGAATCCGAAAGTGAACCCATTGGCAAAGCCAGATGGCGATGACCCGGCATGGCAGCAGAGCTATGCGCGACCACGGCCGGAGAACGGACGGTCGTTATCGTACAATTTTGAAGGTGTTGGCAACACAAACGTCAGCCCGGCCGACCCCGTGGTGGATGTGGGTCCCAACCACGTTATTCAGATGATCAACGGTGGTTCAGGTTCCTATTTCAAGATATGGAGCAAGACTGGAACGGTGCTTCAGAACGCCACCTACCTCGATAATTACATGGGGTTCAGTGGCGGAGCCGGAGATCCGATCGTGATCTATGACGGATTGGCCGACCGTTGGCTGATGAGCGAATTTGCAAGCAGCGGAAATGTGCTGCACGTGGCCATTTCAACCACGGCCGACCCGATGGGCAGTTGGTACACTTACTCTTACAACGCTCAGAGTTTTCCTGATTATCCGAAATATTCCATCTGGAACGATGCCTATATCGTGACCACCAACGAAAGCCCATCTGCGGTGTATGCGCTGAACAGAACGCAGATGCTTTCCGGCTCATCCGGAACAGCACAGCGGTTCACCATTCCCAACTTCGGTACCATCGGTTTCCAATCGGCAGCACCGGTAAACCTCGATGGCAGCACAGCACCACCAAGCGGAACTCCGGCCATGGTTATGCGCATGCGCGATGATGCTTGGAGCGGAGCCGCAACAGATGCATTGGAGATATGGGAGTTCGACATCGATTGGAACAACGCCAACAACACTTCTTTGACTCAGGTAGCTACGCTGAACACGCAGGCATTTGACACCGATCTGTGCGGTTACACGTCTTTTTCCTGTATCGATCAGCCCGGTTCCAGCACCAACTTGGATCCGCTTCGCGAAGTGTTGATGAACCGCGTGCATTACCGCAATTTCGGTACGCATGAGTCTATTGTTTGCTGCCACGCAACAGATGTGAACGGCAACGACCGCGCTGGCGTGCGTTGGTATGAGTTGCGCAGGACCAACGGAACTTCCGGTTCTTGGAGCATCTATCAGCAAGGAACATACTCGCCCGATGCCGCAAGTCGTTGGATGGCCTCCATCGGTATTTCCGCTTCTGGAAACATCGGATTGGCGTACAGCGTCAGCAGCAGTTCAATTTATCCTTCGTTGCGCTACACGGGAAGAAAGGCCTGTGATCCGCTCAACTCCATGACCGAGCCGGAAACCACCATCATTGCAGGAACTTCACCGAACAACTCAAACCGTTGGGGCGACTATCACGGAATGGGAACGGATCCTTCCAATGGCGAAACCTTTTGGTTTACAGGAGCTTACGGAACTGGAAATGCGTGGAGCACACGTGTGGCCGCGTTCGATCTGCCAAACTGTTCGCCATCGGTCATGTTCGCTGTTTCGGATGAGAATGTGAACGAAGGTGATGGCACGCAGGCCAACGGTTGCTTGCCTTATCAGGATGTGGTCATCTCCATGAGCATCGCTTCGGCTCCTTCGCAGAATGCAACTATTACCGTAAACGTTACCGGTGGTACGGCCACCCAAGGTGTTGATTACGACCTTCTAACCACCAATCTCACGCTGAACAGCGGTAACCTAACGGACGATGTAACCATACGTGTTTACAATGACGATTACGTGGAAGGGGATGAGACCATTCTTCTTGGTTATTCGCTCAACGCGAACAATGGAAACGCCACGCAGGGAAGCATCAATCAGAGCGTGACGGTTACGATCAATGATGATGATCAGGATCCGCTTTCTATTCAAGGAACACAGGTTTTGCTTTCAGAGGATTTTGAGAGTGGCTTGGGAACATTTACAACCACCAACCCATCGGGCGACACGCCTTGGCAGGTTGGAAATGAGACGCAGGCACAGTCGCAGGCTTACGATATTCCATCATCCAACACTACCAACTACGCTTACGTGAACGATGACAACTGTGATTGCAATATGAGCGCGGTGTACCTTGATTTCCCAACCTTGGATTTCAGCAACCTGAACAGCGCTCAGGTAACGTTCGATACGTACTTCGAATCGAACACCTACCAGAACGTGACCGAAACAGCCGGACTTTACGTTTCTGTAAACCAAGGTACTTATACACTTGTGGGTTCATTGGTCGCCTCGGTCGTTGACGGTTCGTGGGTAACGCAGCAGTATTCGCTCAATGCATACGTAGGCCAAAGCGATGTGCGGCTTCGCGTGAAGTACAATGATGGCGGTGGTTGGCTCTATGGATGCACGGTGGATAACGTGGAAGTGACCGGAGAATCCAGCATCGACATTCAAACTGCCGTGAATACGAACAATGGTGATGATGCCAAACTCGGCCCAAATGGAACGGTCTATTTCTACGATCCCACCACCGGAAATGTGATGGCTTCCATCGAAAACACCAGTTCGTGGGATTACGGTTGTGTGAGTTTGGAAGTGGACCGTGATGGTTCGAATCCTTCGGCAGTCGTATTCAATTCCAGCGCTACGGCAGATTTTCTTCATTCCAAAACGTTCTCCATTGTTCCTGAAAACAACAACCCGAACGGAACATACAACCTCACGCTCTATTACAAGGAAGCGGAGGTTGCAGCCTGGGAAAGTGCCACCGGAAATAGCCGGAACAGTGCCGAGATCATCAAAGTGGCGAACAACCACATCAGCGATGTAACCCCAGCCAACTTCACGTCCTATTCCATCGGAAATGCCGCAGCCACCGTTGGCGCATTCAATTCGGACGTTACGTTCACATCCAGTTTCAATACCGGATTCTCAGGCTTCGGTGTGGGAATTCTGAACACAACCGTTACAAGTGTGGATGAAGTGCTGACTGATGTGAATGTGTACCCGAACCCGAACGATGGTTCGTTCACCATTTCAGGATTGGAGAAGGGAACGAGCTATCATGTGTTCAACAGCGTAGGAAAACTGATTATCGGTGAGCAGATCGTGGTGGAGAACCAACGCGTGCGTTTGCCCAATGCTGCTCCGGGTTCCTATTTCCTGGTAGCAGAGAAAGACGGAAAACTGGGCAAGGTTCAGTTTATAGTTACTGATTGATGAGGTTCGGTCAACGTACGTTTCACAGCGCACTTATGACGGTCATAAGTGCGCTGTTCATTTCGTCACATTTCGGATGTGTGATGAAGAAGCCGAGCGTTAAACTGGACAATGAATCGGAAGAAGACGAATATGTTGGTATCATCACCAATGAGTTTGAAAAAGACGGTTGTCCGTGGCTGATCGTTTACAACGATGGAGTGGAAGACAAGTACCTCATTCCGGTTCAGTTGGATGATGCTTACAAGAAGAACGGATTGAAGATTGAATTTGAATTCCACTATTCGAGAATAGCACAAGGCGATTGCCAAATGGGGCAACCCGCAGTTCTTGAGGAGGTAGAGGTCAGACAGTAGCTTCAAGAGCCCTTCTTTGCCTCAACCTGTTAGTTTTGTCGCTTCAAAATCTGAAAGCATGAGTGAAAATGTGATCGATCAGGGAGGTGTTGACATCTCCGTAGATGAACGTGGTGTTGCAACCATTGAGTTCTTTCATCCACTTAGCAATTCACTGCCAGGCAAGGTGTTGCGCAAATTGGCGCAGACCATTGAGGATGCTGGCAAGGATCAAAACGTGAAGGTGATCGTGCTGAAAAGCGCAGGCGAGAAAGCCTTCTGTGCAGGTGCTTCATTCGATGAGTTGGTTTCAATCAATGACCTCGAAACGGGAAAGGTATTTTTCTCTGGTTTTGCGGGCGTCATCAATGCCATTCGTAAAGCACCAAAGTTTGTGCTGTGCAGAGTACAAGGAAAAGCCGTTGGCGGTGGAGTAGGTGTGGCATCCGCAGCTGATTATACTTTCGGAACGAAACACGCAGCGGTGAAGCTCAGCGAATTGGCCATCGGCATCGGCCCGTTTGTGGTTGGACCAGCCGTGGAGAAGAAGATCGGCAATTCGGCTTTCAGTCAGATGAGCATTGATGCCACCACGTGGTATTCGGCAGAGTGGGCCAGAGAGAAAGGACTGTACACCAGCATTCACGAAACCGCTGAAGAAATGGATGCTGCCATTGATGAATTGGCCGATAAGCTATCCAAGAGCAACCCAGAAGCAATGGCGCTTTTAAAAGGCGTGTTCTGGGAAGGAACCGAGCATTGGGAACAATTGCTTTCTGAACGTGCGGAAATGAGCGGTCGTTTGGTGCTGTCGGACTTTACGCGGAATGCGATTGCTAAGTTTAAGAAGGGGGAGAGATAATTAGCTAATGAGATAATTAGCAAATTAGCAGATGGTGGTAGGCGTCACCACATTTCTCATTTGCTATTCGCTAATTGACAAATTGAACCAAATGTCAACCTTGACCAAAAAGAAAACCTCCATATCAACAGAAACGCTGAAGAAAGCCTTCCGCCTGATGGCAACCGCCAAGGCCATGACCACCTTGTATGAGGCGAATGCGCGTGTGACCAGCAAATACGTTCACGCGACTTCCAGAGGTCACGAGGCCATTCAGATTGCGTTGGGATTGCACCTGAAGCCTCAGGATTTTGTGGCGCCTTACTACCGCGATGACAGCATTTTGCTTTCCATCGGTATGCAGCCGCATGAGCTGATGCTGCAATTGTTGGCCAAGCGCGATGACCCGTTTTCAGGCGGTCGTACGTACTACAGCCATCCAAGCTTGAGGCGAGACGACATGCCGAAGATTCCGCATCAGAGTTCGGCAACGGGCATGCAGGCCATTCCGACCACAGGAATTGCCATGGGCGTGCAGTACCGCGAGTTGATGAACATGGATGCTGAAACGGACGAGAAACCCGTGGTGGTCTGTTCCATTGGCGATGCGGCCATTACCGAAGGAGAAGTAGCCGAAGCGCTACAAATGGCGGTGCTCAAAAAGCTGCCCATTCTGTATCTGGTTCAGGATAACGAATGGGACATTTCTGCCAGTGCAGAAGAGATTCGTGTGATGGATGCGGATGAATACGGTAAAGGATTCAAAGGGCTGGAAATACTGTCGATCAATGGAAGTGACTTTATTGAGTCATTCACTACGATTGAAAAGGCTTTCAACACCATACGTAAGGAGCGAAGACCGATCATGGTTCATGCGAAAGTGCCGTTGTTGAACCACCATACTTCGGGGGTTCGGATGGACTTTTACCGCACGGACGAAAACCTGAAAGAACACAGCAAGCGGGACCCGTTCCCGATACTCAGAAAGCAGCTTTTGGATGCCGATGTTTCGGAAGCCGAACTGCTGACCATGGAATCGGAAGCAACGGAATTCGTAGCTGCCGAATACGAGAAAGCACTGGGTTTTGAAGACCCGAAACCCGAAGACCTGTTCACCCATGTTTTCGCCCCGACTCCGATAACCGAAGAGAAAGGCGAACGCGCCCCAGCGGGCAAGGAACCTACCGTGATGGTGGACAGCGCCCTTTTCGCCATTCGCGAATTGATGGAAAAGCACCCCGAATGTCTGCTCTACGGACAGGACGTAGGCAGAAGATTGGGCGGTGTATTCCGTGAGGCCGCCACGTTGGCCGAGAAGTTCGGGGACCACCGTGTGTTCAACACGCCTATTCAGGAAGCGTTCATCATCGGTTCTACGGTGGGGATGAGTGCGGCAGGGCTGAAACCCATTGTGGAAGTTCAGTTTGCCGATTACATCTGGCCAGGATTGAACCAGCTGTTCACGGAGGTGAGCCGCTCGTGCTACCTGAGTAACGGCAAATGGCCTGTAAGCAGCATTCTGCGCGTGCCTATTGGCGCGTATGGCAGCGGTGGCCCGTATCACTCTTCGAGTGTGGAGAGCGTGCTGTGCAACATCAAAGGCATCAAGGTGGCGTACCCGAGTACGGGTGCCGACCTGAAAGGACTGATGAAAGCCGCCTATTACGACCCGAATCCAGTGGTGATGCTGGAGCACAAAGGCCTGTATTGGAGTAAGATAAAAGGCACGGAAGGCGCGCGTACCATTGAACCGAGCGAAGATTACGTGCTGCCCTTCGGGAAAGGAAGGGTGGCGCTGGAAGCAGACCAAGCAAAAATTGATGCAGGCGAAAGCGTGTGCGTCATCACCTATGGCCGCGGGGTGTATTGGAGCATGAATGCTGCCAAGCATTTCTTTGAAGGGCAGGTAGAGGTGATAGACCTGCGTACACTACAGCCGCTGGATGAAGAACTCATTTACAGCACCGTGAAGAAGCACGGCAAGTGTGTGGTGGTAACGGAAGAACCCGTTTCCAACTCGTTTGCACAGAGCATTGCGGCCCGTATCTCCGATACCTGTTTCGAATACTTGGATGCCCCTGTAAAAGTGGTGGGCTCAGAAGATGTGCCTGCCATACCGCTCAACTCTACCTTAGAGGCTACCATGGTGCCAAGCAAGGAGCGGGTAGGGGACGCCATCCGATTGTTATTGGATTATTGATTAAAAGATCGTTTGCGGTTTGGCGATGCACAGGTCGCATGATATTGCTTAGAGGTTTTAATTGAAATTGTTTTATTCTTCATTAACTACTTCATCAAGCATTTCGATAATTATCACGGTATCATTAAAATAGTTCCTTACGTTTTCAAAAGAAGAGGAGGAAGTTCCTCCATGTGCGAAAGAATTTCGGGCACTATTTAGTGATTCGATTGAATCCCGAAGACGTTGCGGGTGTTCATGGTCTCTGATCTTACCAGTAAACGAATTATTCCAGTCGTCATCAAATTTCTTGAGAGTACTGCAAATATTTGAAATACTGGGGTTCATAGAGCTACTGCGGATTGTACTATCGATATAGTTCATAACCTGTGGACTGCCAGTATGTAAGTCAGCAATTATGGTTTTGAAACAATATTCAATAGTTCCACAAGTACGGACAATTGCATATTTGGTTAGATATGGAATTATAGGTGAGGTATGACCAAGTAAATTCTCAATAAGGGTCTCAATTCTATCAAGTTCCTCTATGCAAGAATCAATACTGCTTTGTGCGTTTTGATTATTCATAGCTAATTCCAAAGAGGTAATTGAGTACTTTGTTTATTCTGCCATGTATATGTGCTATTTGCATGGTGCCTTCTGATATGAAGGTTTTATAATCCTCATCTTTTAAAAGTGCAAGTCTTTTTTCTTCTAGATTTTCAGTAGGTATATTTTCGCCAAAATGTCTGTGAGCAATTGCTATTGCTGGACAAATAGAATCAAAAATCGTAGGATAAAACCTCTTTCTGATTTTGGTTTCATCACCACCTGTAATGTTGTAAAAGGCATTTTCTCCAATGTGGTCAAGAGCAAATTGCATTACGTAATTGAATTTCACTCTACGCTCCTCAATAATTTCTGGATTTTGAGAATTGCTATTTCCCATAAATTCATTTAAGTATTTCTTCAAGGAAATGTTCGAGGATTCATTATCCTTTACATAATCAGTATCTAAAGCCAAGAATCTAAGAATGAACTCCATATCTCTCATTCTTGGGTCAACATCATTTTTACCAAAGAGAGTTCTCCAATTAGGATTTTCATTTAGTTCAAATAGTAAATCATTAAAGCCTCCTTGATTCACACAGTTTCTTATTTCTTGAGGCATTAATGCTCTTCCTCCAGTATTTATTCGTTCAAAAACTTGATACAAACTTGTGTCATTGTCATTGGGTGCTTTTTGCTCGAATACGATAGCGTGTATCGTAGTGCTTCTTATTCGTCTTTGGTCTTGTTCTGGCAATTCAGAGAACGCCTTACCTCTGTAGCGTTCATTGATTCTATCCGTGTTCGATAGTTTGAAGGTTTTTCCGTCTTTTCGCCATACCCCTTTTTTGACATAGTCGAACACCGTCATGATTCTTTGATAGCCATCAATAATTAGCTTCTTATCATCATTTGTGTTGGCTAGAAAAATACTTGGTACCGGAAGACCTAAAAGAATGGATTCAATAAATCGACTTGCCTCAGGTTTGTCCCACACATAATACCTTTGAAGTTCAGGTTTTAAGAGTTCGTCCTCATCATACATTGTAATTAATTCTCTGAAGGATAAGTCAGCTCCCCAAGAATTTATGTTGTATAAATCGTCATTTGAGTATGAGTCATTTATCTCTTCTTTAATCTCTTCTATGTGTTCTTGTTCCATATATAGTTCTATGTTTTTTTAACGTGAAACAACTCAACTATTGGCTAAACGCACCCAGTTACCTTTAGCAAGCTTTGCCTGTACCTAAAAAGTTGTTTTAGCCCGACCTTGGGTAGTGCTAAACGTAATAACGGGGTTGCGCCAATCGGTTTTTGGTTACCCAATACTACCAACAATCTCCCATACTTGCAACACCCTACTGACAAAAGAAAAACCCGCCCTCCACAACAGCAGAGAGCGGGGCGCAGGGCTGTGGTTGAACACCCTTGGCTCCAATATTGGAACCTATCAGCCCTGTTTGGGTTGCTCAGATCACCAGAACGGTGACCACATCGGAGTAGGCGCCCCAGCCTTTGGGGCAGTTCGCAAAGTTGATCTTGCCGTTTCCGTTGGCTTGCCTTTGGCTTTGACCTACCATTCCATTAATTATCGTTTCACTGCCCATTTCTATAATATGGCCAAGATGAGACCATTCTGGTGGCTTATCCCGGAATAAATACTGAACCATGGCACAGAAGATCACCAAAGCACAGCACAGGCAGATGCAGAACCCGATTCTGCAGTTTTTCCGTTTCATCTACTTGAATCTGAAGATCTTGAGCATCGTTGCCGGAGGGCATGGCGGTACCCGCGACAACTACTGAGTGGGGTTCGAAATCATGTCTTTTCATTTGGTCTGAGCGAGTTCATCAACTCGCTTAACACTTTTTAACGGCTTGTTCACACCAATTAAGACACATCATTGTTTGGTAGGAAAGTGACAGTTCTATTTTTGCCCCAACCAAATGAATTCAGGCATGACAGACATTAAGCAGATCAATGAGATGATCGAGAAGGAGAGTGCCTTTGTCAACTTGGTCACCATGGAAATGAACAAGGTGATCGTTGGACAGAGCCACATGGTTGAAAGCCTCCTGATCGGTCTGTTAAGCAAAGGCCACATCCTACTGGAAGGAGTTCCGGGATTGGCAAAGACACTGGCCATCAATACGCTGGCCTCCACCATCAATGCGGGTTTCAGCCGTATTCAGTTCACACCCGACCTGCTGCCGGCAGACCTCGTGGGAACCATGATCTACAACCAGAAAACGGGAGGATTCGATGTCCGCAAAGGACCATTGTTCTCCAATTTCATTCTGGCGGATGAGATCAACCGTGCTCCTGCAAAGGTTCAGAGTGCGCTGCTCGAAGCCATGCAGGAGAAACAGGTGACCATTGGCGATACGACCTTCAAATTGGAAGAACCGTTTTTGGTGATGGCCACACAGAACCCGGTGGAGCAGGAGGGAACGTACCCACTGCCCGAGGCGCAGGTTGACCGTTTTATGCTGAAGGTGGTGATCACCTACCCAAAGAAGGATGAGGAAACATTGATCATCCGTCAGAATGTGGCGGGCGAATTCCCGAAGGCGAACGCCATTCTGCATCCAGACGATATTATCAAGGCGCGTGATGTGGTCCGTCAGGTGTATATGGATGAGAAGATCGAGAAGTATATCGTGGATATCGTTTTCGCATCGCGTAAGCCAGAAGACTACAATCTTGGCAAACTGAAAGACCTTATCAGTTTCGGAGGTTCGCCACGGGCAAGTATCGCCTTGGCAAAGGCTGCGAAAGCGTTTGCTTTCATCAAGCGAAGAGGCTACGTGATTCCAGAGGATGTGCGTGCGGTATGCAATGATGTGCTTCGCCACCGCATTGGGCTTACATACGAGGCCGAAGCGGAGAACATCACTTCCGAAGAGATCATTGCCGATATTCTGAATACGGTTGAGGTGCCTTGAGCCCCACCAACCTTCCCAAAGGGGAGGCTTTGGTTGATGGCTTGGGTCTATTGAAGTTCCGTGATGTTAACGAGTAAAGAAGATAATTCAATCAACAATGGCTTTCGAGTGCCATTCCTCCCTCTTGGGGAGGTTAGGAGGGGCAGCTAATGGAAACGTCAGAGCTTTTAAAACGCGTACGTAAGATCGAGATCAAGACCCGTGGTCTGAGCAATCAGATCTTTTCGGGGCAGTATCACTCGGCTTTTAAAGGTCGTGGTATGGCGTTTTCGGAGGTTCGTGAATACCAGATGGGCGATGATGTACGGACCATTGACTGGAACGTAACTGCCAGGAGTGGAGTGCCTTACGTAAAAGTATTTGAAGAAGAGCGTGAATTAACGGTGATGCTTTTGGTCGATGTGAGCGGCTCGGGCAATTTCGGTTCGAAAGTGATGTTGAAGCGTCAACTGATGACCGAAATATGTGCGGTTCTTTCGTTCTCGGCCATTCAGAATAACGATAAGGTCGGTATCATTTTCTTCAGTGATAAGATCGAGAAGTTCATTCCGCCCAAAAAGGGAAAGAGTCACATTCTGCGCATTATCCGTGAGTTGATCGACTTCCAGCCAGAAAGCAAAGGCACCAACTTGAGCGAAGCATTGCGTTACCTCACCAATGTGGTCAAGAAGCGAAGCATTGCCTTTCTGCTCACCGATTTCATGGACAAGGATTATTCGGACGCATTGAAGTTGGCGAACAAGAAACATGACCTTGTGGCCATTCGCATTTTCGATCAGTTGGAGCAGGAAGTTCCGAATGTGGGGCTTTTGCCAATTACCGATGCGGAAACGGGCGAGGTCATCTGGCTCGATACTTCGAACCACGAGACACGCACAAAACTGAAAGCTTCATCGCTCAAATTTGAAGCTCAATTGAAGGAAACTTTGATGCGTGCGGGTGTTGATATGGCGGAGATTCGAACCGATCATTCGTATGTGAAACCGTTGTTGAACCTGTTTAAACGAAGAGGAGCGAAATGATGGGGCAACATTCAAGGTTCAAAGTTCCAGTCGTCATTGCGAGCGTAGCTTGCGGAGCGCGGCAATCGGTATCGATGAAAAAGATTGCTTCGTTCCTCGCAATGACGCTGATCTGTGTATCGGGTCTGTTTGCCCAGAACGCCACAATAACCGCCACGCTCGACAGCCAGCAGATTCTTATCGGGGATCAGGTGAATCTTGATCTTAGCGCAACGCTCAATGATGGCGTCACAGTCGCTTGGCCTGTGTTCAAAGACACGATTACAGGTCAATTGGAGATCATCCAATCATCCATCCCCGACACGGTGAAGAAGGAAACGGGTGAGACCGTGATCCATCAGCGATTGGTACTCACCACGTTCGACACGGGTTTCGTCATCGTTCCGCCCATTCATTTCGTCTTCAATCAGGATTCCACGCAAATGCTTTCCACCGAGGCGCAGATGCTGTTCGTGTCTGACATTCCTGTGGAAATGGAAGCGGACATCAAGGACATTAAAGAGCGATTGGACGTTCCCTACAATTGGAAAAAGTTGTTGACGTGGGCAGCCATTATTCTGGCGGTGCTTGCATTGATCATCGGTGGAATTCTGTATTGGATGAAGCATCGCAAGAAAGAGGAAGTTCCTGTGGCGCGTCCAAAACCGAAACGACCAGCGCACGAGATCGCGTTGGAGAAACTGGAGGCGTTGCGTCAGAAAAAACTATGGCAGAGCGATCAGACCAAAGAATACTACATTGAGCTATCTGATATTATCCGTGAGTATGCTGAGTTCCGCTTTGGTGTGATCGCGTTGGAAATGACCACGGAAGAAACGGTTGCTGCACTACGATTGAGGGGAGTTTCTGAGCAGCATGTCGGTTCGCTGAAGCAGATGCTGCAAATGGCCGACCTTGCCAAGTTTGCCAAGTACAAGCCTGTTTCGAACGAGAATGAGCAATGCTTTGATATTGCTGTTCAGTTTGTGAACAATACGTTGGTGATGCCTTTGGATGAACCGAAAGAAGAGGAGAAGGAACAATGATGTCGGAGATCACATTCAAGAATCCTGAGCTGTTCTGGCTGCTGCTGGTTCTGCTGCCAATGGTGGCGTATTATGTGTTCCGTCAATCCAAAAACCGTGTTGATTTTCGCTACTCGAACGTGAACAACATTCGTGGTGCGGAATCGACCATCAAATCGAAGCTGGTCCATCTTCCGTTCGCGCTGCGAATGTTGGCCGCGGCCTTGCTCATTGTGGTGCTGGCGCGGCCACAGTCGAGCAGCAGTTGGCAGGACGTGACCACCGAAGGAATTGATATGGTGATGGCGTTGGACATTTCGGGATCCATGTTGGCCGAAGATTTCAAACCGAACCGCTTGGAAGCTGCCAAGAAAGTGGCCAAGACCTTCATCCAAAGCCGACCGAACGACCGCATCGGGCTTGTGGTGTTTGCGGGTGAAAGTTTCACGCAATGTCCGCTGACCACCGATCATTCGGTCATCCTCAATCTTTTCAATGATGTGAAGAGCGGCATGCTCGAAGATGGTACCGCCATCGGCATGGGATTGGCAACTTCGGTAAAGCGACTGAAAGACAGTGAGGCCATCAGCAAAGTGGTGATTTTGCTTACGGATGGCGACAACAACTCAGGTTCGATAGCTCCGCTGACCGCAGCAGAGATCGCCAAGGAATTCGGAGTGCGCGTTTACACGATCGGTGTGGGAACAAGAGGTACAGCGCCCTATCCGCAGGTCGATCCATTCGGTAGAACGGTTTACACGCAGATGGAAGTGAAGATCAATGAAGAACTGTTGACCCAAATTGCCGACATGACGGGCGGTCATTACTTCCGTGCTACCGACAACGCCAGTTTGGAAGACGTGTACAAGGAAATTGATGAGCTGGAAAAATCGAAGATCGATGTAACGGAATACCGCAAGCGCAAGGAAGAATACCTGCCGCTGGCCATCGCGGCCTTGCTGTTGCTCGCTCTTGAAGTATTGTTGAAACAAACCGTGTTGCGAAGTATTGTCTGATGTTCAGGTTTGCAAATGAAATATGGCTTTATGCGTTGCTGCTCGTTCCAGCGTTGCTTGTCCTTTTTTGGATGAATGCAAGCTGGCGCAAGAAAGTGATGCAGCAGCTTGGCGACCTGAATGTGCTCGAAACGCTCATCCCAACGTATTCCCAGAATCTACCACGTTGGAAAAGATTTTTGTTTACGCTGGCCCTTGTGTTTCTGGTGTTCGGAATTGCCAATCCTCAAATTGGTAGCAAGTACGAAGAAGTGAAACGGGAAGGATTTGAACTGATGGTCTGCTTGGATGTATCGAACAGTATGCTGGCCGAAGACCTTACTCCAAACCGTTTGGAGCGCGCCAAGCAGGCAATTTCGCGGTTGATCGACCGATTGAAGAACGACAAGATCGGTATTGTTGTCTTTGCGGGCGATGCCTACATTCAGCTTCCAATGACCGTGGATCATTCAGCGGCCAAGCTGTTTCTGCGTTCCATTGATACGGATATCGTTCCAACACAGGGAACCGCCATCGGCAAGGCCATTCAGTTGGCGGCAGGTTCGTTCAGCGACAACACAAAGGCCAATAAATCCATCATTGTCATTACTGATGGTGAAAACCACGAGGATGACGCCTTACAGCAGGCTACTGCGGCTTCGGAGAAGGGAATCAAGGTTTACACCATTGGCATCGGTTCAACAGACGGAACGCCTATTCCCATTTACAAACGCGGCCAGATGTTGGGCTACCGTAAAGACCGTGCTGGCAATACGGTGGTGACGAAATTGAACGAGACGATGCTTCAGCAGATTGCTGCTGCGGGAGATGGGACGTATGTTCGCGCCAACAACAGCAGAACGGGTTTGAATGCGCTGATGGACGAACTGGAAGGAATGCAACGTGAGGAGTTTGGCAGCAAGATGTTTACGAGCTATGAAGACCGTTTCCAGTATTTCATCGCGGCAGCGTTAATTCTATTGCTGATCGAACTGTTATTGCCATCGCGCAAGCTCAAATTCCTCGGAGATTTCAGTCTATTCAAGAACAGTAATCAGAGTATAAGTTGATTAGGAAATCAGACATATCGAACTCATGTGAACTTAAACTCCCCTCCTGGAAAGGAGGGGTTGGGGGAGGTCAGATTCTGTTCTGCACTTTCATTTTGGTTATCCTTGGTTTAGGAACTACGTTCGCCCAAGAAGCAAACGATTTCATCTCGAAGGGAAACAAGCTTTATGACGAGCAAAAATTCGGTGAGGCGGAAATGACCTACCGAGAAGGGCAGGAGTCTGGGGCCGATGCGTTTATTTCTGGGTTCAATTTGGGTGATGCGCTTTTTAAGCAGGAACGTTATGAAGAAGCTGCTGGCGTTTTCCAAACGTTACCGAATCTTACAGACGATAAGGAGCAGAAAGCGGCTGCGTATCATAACTTGGGCAACTCGTTCCTCAAAGCAGAGAAATACCAGGAAAGTGTGGATGCTTTCAAACAATCTCTGAGAAATAATCCGAAAGATCTGGATACGAAGTATAATTTGGCCTACGCAATGCGCAAGTTGCAGAAGCAACAGCAGGATCAGCAACAGAACCAAGATCAGAATCAGGACGAGAAGAAAGACCAGGACAATAAGCAAGATCAGCAGCAGAATCAAGATCAAAAGGATCAACAGAAGCAAGAGCAGCCACAGCCTCAGGAAGGTCAGATCTCAAAAGAAGATGCCGAGCGTATGTTAGATGCGCTGAATCAGGACGAAAAGCAGATCCGCGACCGATTGGAGGACGAGAAAAAGAAGAAAGGAGTGAAGGTGAAGATTGAAAAGGACTGGTGATCTTTCGACTGTGAATTAGAAATGTTGAATTAGTAGTGAAGTTGAATTTGAAATATCTGTTTGCCCTTCTTGTGGGATCACTCTTTTCGGGAGTTGCACTCGGTCAGAAGCTGACAGCATCTGCTCCGAATCAGGTTCAGGTGGGGCAGCGTTTTCAGGTAACTTGGGAACTGAATGCCAGCGGTTCCAATTTCGTTGCTCCAGAGATCACCGACTTTCAAGTGCTTGGAGGACCGAATCAAAGCACCAGCATGCAGTTCGTGAATGGTAGCATGTCGCAGTCCATTTCGTATTCGTATGTGCTTCGCGCAGGGCAGGAAGGGAACTTCACCATCGGCCCCGCAAAAATTAAAGTCGGAGGAAATGTAGTTGAATCCAACTCATTGACGATCAATGTTGTAAAAGGAAATACTCAGCAGCAGTCAAATACAGGCGGGCAGCAGCAGAATACGCAACAACAGCGGTCTTCCTCCACGAGTGACAGTGACCTGTTTGCTCGCATCGAAGTAAGCGATCGGAACGTGTATCTCGGAGAGAAGATCACGGCCACGTTGAAAATTTACAGCCGTGTGACGATTGTGAACTTTGATGATTGGAAGCTGCCGTCATTCGAAGGTTTCTGGTCGAAAGACCTTGATGCTGATCGACAGATCCAGTTTAAGAACGAGATCGTTGACGGTGTCATGTATCAGACAGGCGTCATTAAAAGCGTGGTGCTTTATCCTCAGAAATCGGGCGAAATAACCATCGACCCGATGGAGCTGAGCGCCATTGTTCGAGAGAGGACAAGTGGTAGAGGTCGTTCTGTTTTCGACCAGTTCTTTGGAGGCTACGAGGATTACAAGCGTCCC
Organism: Flavobacteriales bacterium; assembly: GCA_016124845.1. Classification (NCBI taxonomy): domain Bacteria; kingdom Pseudomonadati; phylum Bacteroidota; class Flavobacteriia; order Flavobacteriales; species Flavobacteriales bacterium. The sequence goes on along the minus strand of WGMW01000039.1, from coordinate 21,667 downwards.
GTAAAGTCCAATTCGGTCAAAATAAACGTGAAGCCATTTCCAGGAGGCAAACCAGCTGATTTCTCTGGTCTTACAGGAAATCTGAACATGAAAGCTTCGCTTGACAGGACCGAGACCAAGTCGAATGAAGCGGTGAACCTGAAAATAACGGTCAGCGGAGATGGAAACCTCTATCAGTTGCAGGCACCTGACCTTGAATTTCCGCCAGACATTGAAGCGTACGATCCGAAAGTATCGGACAATATCAAAGTGAATGGAAACGGCATTTCTGGTAGCCGAACGTTCGAATACGTGCTCATTCCGCGCTACTCAGGCGAATTCAAGATTGGCCCGTTCTCATTCAGTTATTTCGATGCGAAGGCAGGAAAGTTCAAGACCATTTCTCAAGATGCGTTCGACCTGATCGTGGAAAAAGGTGAGGGAGATGAAGGGCCATCGCCATCCGTAAACATCACCAATAAGGAGGATATTGAACTCATTGGAAGCGACATCCGCTACATCAAGCAAGGTCAATATCCATTGCAGAGCGGAATGAATTTCTTCTATCGTTCGGGAGGTTTTTATGCCGCGATGGGAGTTCCGCTGTTGCTGTTCGTCCTATTCCTCGGCTATTCGCAGTATCAGAGATCGCAAGGCAAAGATGTTGGCAAACTGAAGAGTAAACGTGCCACGGGATTGGCAAAAAAACGCCTCACCAAAGCCAAGAAGTTGTGGGATGCAAATGACACGGCTGCCTTCTACGAAGAGGTCTTCAAGGCGCTTTCAGATTATGCTGCAGATAAGTTTGGAATACCAGTTTCTGCTTTGAGCAAAGACCGCATCAAAGAGGTGCTTTCGACCAAGAATGTTCCCGAACAGACCGTGAATGAATTCATTGGGGTGCTTGATAAAACGGAGTTTGCGCGATTTGCACCTGGGGCGGACAAGCAGATGGGAAGTGTGTATGATGAGGCGCTGAAAGCCATCGTAAATGTGGAGAATCATGCGTGACGGAAATCTGAAATATGGAATTCGAAATTTGAAAGCCAGCATATTGCTTATGGTGGTTTTCATGGTTTCGTCCTTTGCTGCTTCTGCACAGGTGGATGAACTGAAGGCTTCGGCCGATCAGGCTTACATCGCACAGGATTACCAAAAAGCCATTGAACTCTATGAAGAGATTCTTGGACAGGATTACACTTCGGCCGAGGTCTATTACAACTTGGGTAACGCTTATTTCAAGTCAGGCAAGATCGCGCCAAGCGTACTCAATTATGAGCGTGCGCTGAAGTTGGCACCGAACGATGAAGACATCCAGTTCAACCTTCGGTTGGTGAACTTGAGCGTGAAGGACAAGGTGGAAGTGATCCCTGAACTCTTTTTCGTCACGTGGTGGAAGACCTTTTTAAAAGTGTTCACCACCGATGGTTGGGCATGGAGCGCGGTTGTTGCGTTCGTTCTTGGTTTGGCAGGTCTGCTACTTTTCAAACTGTCCAGTGAAGAAGGCATGAAGCGGCTTACATTCTACACGGCTTTGTTTGCATTGATCTGGACAGCATTGTCCGTTTATGCTGCCGAAAAGAACTACGACCACGTGGTAAACGACAAGCGAGCCGTAATTTTTGCGTACACGCAAACGGCCAAGAGTGCTCCCAATGACAATGGGAAAGACCTGTTTGTGATCCATGAAGGATTGGTGGTGACGGTTGAGGACAATCTCAACGGTTGGATTCGCATCAAACTTTCCAATGGAGATGTGGGTTGGATTCCTGAGTCTGCGGCTGTTTCCATTTGAAAATTCCGAAGCAGCCTTTTTGACGGGTTTCGTCTGTTATGGTAAGGACATTTTTTAGCTTTACCATCAAACCCCGTCCCAAAGAGTGAAACGCTTAGTTTCCTTTTACCTCTTCACAATTGTTGCCATTGCTTTTTCGGCAGTTGGAGCAGTAGCGCAATCGCTTTACATTCCAAGTGGCCCGAACTATGTGACGGTTGGTGACCTTGACGTGACAGGGAATCAGATCACGGTCGAGGCACTCATCACCAAAACAGGAAATGGGGTCAATATCGTTTCTAAGCACACCAACCCAGGTAACGTAAATTATCTGATGCGTCCTGGTTCAGCCGAGCTGACCACCACCAATGGTTACATCAATGCAGTTACAGGTTTCAATTTGGTGAACGGCCAATGTTATCATTTGGCATTCACGTATGATGGTACCAGCCTCAACTACTACGTGAACGGTTGCTTGGCCTCATCTACACCTCACACAGGAAATCTTGTCACAAACAATTATGCAACCGCCATTGGAGATCAATCCAACTGTTCGTGCGAATCTTGGCTCGGCTACATTGATGAAGTGCGTATTTGGAATGTGGCGCGCACGCAGGCGGAAATTCAGGCCAATATGATGGATCTGCCCAATCCGACCACACAGCCTGGATTGTTGGCCTATTACAAGTTTGATGGAAATTACACGAACCTTCAGGGAAATGCTGCTTGGAACGGAACGCCTGTAGGAAGTCCGCAATTGCAGACGAACACAGCCTGTCAGAACGTGGATCTGAGTTTTCAGAATCAGGTTACGGTCACAGATGTGAGTTGCAACGGAGGTTCGGATGGCGAAGTGACCATTACCAGTTCGGGTGGACATCCGAACTATACCTATTCGCCAGACGGGGTCAATTATTATCCAACAAATACCATTAGCGGACTCCCTGCGGGGAACGGAGTTGTTTGGGCGCAGTCGGGTGCCAACAGCGGTTGTCAGGAGATGATTCCGATAACGGTGAATGAGCCAACGGTGATCACCACATCCATTACAGGAACCGATCCTGGCTGTGCGGGAAACAACGGAACAGCCGATCTTACCGTAAATGGAGGAACACCGCCCTACACATTCTCATGGTCATCTGGAAGCACGGCCGAAGATCCGACCAACCTCACCGTTGGAAATAATACGGTGACCATTACCGATGCAAACGGATGCACGGCCACCGAGAGCATCACGCTCAATCCGCCTCCGCCAGTTTCGGCAACGGCTACTGGAACCGACCCGACTTGCTATGGTGGCAATGATGGAACAGGAAATATCAACGTGGTGGGAGGAACAGCCCCGTTCAGCTTTTCATGGTCAACTGGAAGCACGCAGCAGAACGCGACCGATCTTATCGCAGGCGGCAACATTTACACCGTTACTGATGCCAATGCCTGCACGTACACGGATTCGGTCGTTCTGGGACAACCGAATTCATTGCTGAGCAGTGCAACAGCTTCGTATGTGAGCGCACCAGGAGCGTGTGATGCAACTGCCACGGCAAATCCTTCTGGCGGAACACCGCCATATACGTACAGCTGGTCAACTGGACAGAACACGCAGAGCATCAGCGGACTGTGCGAAGGAGTTGTGAACTTGACCGTTACCGATGCCAACGGCTGTGTGACGACACAACCGTTGAATATCAACATTCCTCAATGCCTCACGGATGTTGACTTTTACACATGGGTGCAAGCAGGTCAGCCTGCCAACGGAAACTGGACGGTGCAGGGGGGAGGTACGCAAGTGATTCAGACCATCAATGGTAACCCGACATTCTTCGTCACACCCGCAGACTACATCAATGTTCGGATGCGCGGGCGTTTCAAAACAACGGACAACGACAACGATTTCATGGGCGTTGTGTTCGGATTCAAAGAACCGTTGGGTGCTTCGGACTATTTCGATACATGGCTTTTTGACTGGAAGCAGGGAACGCAGGCCAGCGGAAGTTTCAGCGGTCAGGAAGGGTTCAACCTGAGTCATGCAGTGGGTACGATCCCGTCTTCGCAATATTCGGGAACGTTTTGGGGGCATACCACCACGCCTGAGTTCAATGTGGTGGCGACCAACTATGGCAACAATGGCTGGAACCAGAACACCTGGTACAATATTGAAGTCGTTTATACAGTAAATAGAGCAGTCATTCTTGTTGATGGCGACACCATTTTTGATGTGAACGACTGCTTTGAGGCGGGACGCTTTGGATTCTACAACTACAGTCAGAAAAATGTGACCTATGCCGATTTCGTGTATGAGTTATTTGCAGATTTCACGGTAGAAGATCCAGAGGTCTGTGCTGGCGACACCGCTCATTTCACGTTCCTTGAGCAATGCGGGAACTTCAACAATTTGAGCCAGTTTGATGAACTGCATTGGGATTTTGGGGATGGAAACACGGTGGTCAATTCAAATTTGACGTTGGCGAATGTTAATCCTCGACACATTTACCAATCGGGTGGCAATTACACTGTACAACTGGTGGCGTTGGATACGCTGGGTTGCCGTGATACGGTCTACAAGAACATTCACGTATTGCAGAATCCGATCGCGGATTTCATGTTCTCCGACCAATGTTTTCAGGACAATACACAATTTACCGATGCATCGCAGCAGGGAGATTATCCGATTGCAGGCTATGCTTGGCTGATCGATGGCAATCAGGTCATTCAGGAGAACACAACGTATCAATTCTCGGCTCCAGGACAATACATCGTTGGTCTGGGAGTACAGGACACGTATGGTTGTCAAGATACGGTCACACATCTGGTTGAGATCTATGAACTGCCGCAAGTGGGATTTACACCCATTGAAGATTGCTTTGCACCCAATTATCCGTTCGAGGATGTTTCCACCATTGGTTCGGGAACAGTTGTCTCATGGCAATGGGATTTTGGCGATGGAGGAACTTCAACCCAGCAAAATCCAACGCACACGTATGCTGGGTTTGGGCAGTATGATGCCACGCTTATTGCAGTGAGCGATCATGGTTGTGGGGATACGATCACGCAGACGGTCGTTCTGCACGATAATCCCGTTCCAGGGTTTGAAATTCCGAACATTTGCCAGTTGCAACCGATGCAGTATAACGATACATCTTCCATTCAGGAAGGAAGCATCGTAGGCTGGAATTACGATCTGGGGGACAATTCCACATCCGCACAGCAGAATCCGAATCATTTGTATGCTGCTGCTGGTCCGATCAATGTGACGCAAACGGTCACGTCCGATTTCGGGTGTGAAACTTCGGTGACCGTTCCAACGGTTGTGGACCCGAAACCTGAAGCCGATTTCAGCGCGCAGAATGTATGCTTGAACGACCTGATGACGTTCACCGATCAATCGTCCGTTGCATCAGGAAGTGTGGTCGATTGGGATTGGAACTTTGATGACGGCAATATTGATTCTACGCAGAACACCTCAAATCTGTATTCGAACTTCGGGCTGTATGATGTGGTGCTAATGGTGGAGACCGACAACGGTTGCCGCGATACGGTGCAGCAGCAAATGGAGGTGTACCAACTTCCCGTGGCCGATTTCAGTTTCAATAATGTGTGTCTGAATGCTGCCGCAACCTTCACCGATCAGAGCACAAGCAATTCGGGTTCGGTCGATACGTGGAATTGGAATTTGGGAGATGGAACGGCAACGACTGGACAGGGTCCGATCAGTCACGTTTATGCAGCACCAGCAGATTATGATGTGCAGCTGATCGTGGAGACCGACCTCGGTTGTTTAGATACGCTGGAGCAGACCATCACCATTTATCCGATGCCTGTGGCCGATTTTGTGGCGGACAGCGTTTGCTTTGGACAGATCACCACCTTCACCAATCAATCTTCTATTTCCACGGGAACTATTGCGACCAATGCTTGGAATTTCGGTTTCGGGTCAACCAGTTCGTTGGCCGATCCGACCAATATTTTTCCCGAAACGGGTTATCTACCTGTCTTCCTGACCGTCACTTCCGATTTCGGTTGTAAGGACACCATTACCAAAGACATCCGCGTTTATGTGTTGCCTGAGCCTGAGTTTGCGCACAATGACACGTGTTTTGAGGATGATGTCAATTTCGTGAATCAATCGACCATCAGCGAAGGCACCATCGATCAATACGATTGGGATTTCGGGGATTCGAACACTTTTACGCTTCAGGATCCAATGAATCATTACGGAGCTGAAGGATTCTATCAGGCCGAGTTGGTGGCCACATCCAATTTCGGTTGTGCCGAATCAATCACACACCAAGTAGAGATCTATCCGCTGCCGCAGATATCGATCAATATTCTTCCAGCCGCAGGCTGCCAACCGCTGACCGTGGCATTTGACAACCAAACGCAGATCACGCAGGGTTATCAGATCGCGGGCTACCAATGGGATTTCGGTCAGGGAGCTACATCCACCGAAACCAATCCGCAGACGGTTTATCCCGATAGCGGCTTCTACGACATTCAGCTGATCGCCACTTCAACCAAAGGTTGTGATGATACGCTGCAGCTGGTGAACGCGATCGATTCTTGGCCACGGCCGATAGCTGGTTTCCATACCGATAAGGACCGTTACATCATGTTCTTTCCGCAGGTAGAGGTGATTGACGAAAGCTTCGGAGCCACAGAGTGGTATTACGATTTTGATGATGGGTTCACTTCTGTGGATCAGAATCCGATGCACGAATATCAAGATGCGGGAACTTACACCATCCGTCAATACGTGAACAACGATTATGGCTGTGATGATGAGACGACCTTGCGCATCATTGTCGACCCTGCCATTACCATGTACATTCCGAATGCGTTTACGCCCAATGCGGATGGCAAGAACGATGTGTTTGTGGGAAATGGCGTGGGCATTGATTCTTATGAGATGTATATCTACGACCGCTGGGGCGAGATCATTTTTTACTCGGCCAACATGTCGGAAGGTTGGGATGGCACGTACAAGGGCGCGCCTGTTGAAAATGGCGTGTACATCTATCGCATTGCCACCGTTGATGTGGATGGCAACGACCATTACTACACAGGAAACGTCAGCTTAGTACGTTGATGAAACGGATCGGGCTGCTTTCGGACACGCACGGTTATTTGGATGCGGGAATCAAAAAGCATTTCGTCAATTGCGATGAGATCTGGCATGCGGGAGACATCGGTTCGGTTGAAGTTTCGGATACGTTGGCAGCTTGGAAACCGTACCGCGCGGTTTACGGAAACATTGATGGTGGCAAGCTGCGCGCGATGCATCCAGAGAATCAGATCTTTGAATTGGAAGGTGTGAAAGTGCTGATGACCCACATTGGCGGCTACCCTGGAAAATACACGGCCCGTGTCCGTGATCTCATCATCCAAGAGAAACCGAAACTCTACATCTGTGGTCATTCGCACATTCTGAAAGTGATGTTTGATAAGAAACATCAGGTGCTGCACATGAATCCAGGAGCAGCTGGCATCAGTGGGTTTCATCAGGTAAAAACGCTGCTTCGGTTCGTGCTCGATAATGGTGATATCAAGAATCTGGAAGTAATTGAATTGGGAAAACGAACCGTTGCCGATCCGTGGCAAACGACTTCTCTCACGTAACTTTCGGCTCAACGTCACGCATGATTTTTCACTCCATCATTTTCGTGCTGTTGCTTCTGGAAGCATTGTTTGCAAACGCGCAGACAGATGCTGTTGACCGCGTGAATCCGCTGATGGGAACCAAACAGATCCTGCTCCTTCATGGCCGCACCACGCCATTTGTAACGCCTCCCTTCGGAATGACGCATTGGACACCGCAGACGCGCAACAGCCGCATCAACGAGCTTTCGTACTACTATGGCGACCGACATATCATCGGTTTCCGAGGGTCGCACAAACCCGCCAAATGGATGGGCGATTACGGCTATGTCGGCCTCATGCCTGGATTTGGTGAGGTGAAAACACTCTCAGACGAGCGCAGACTGCGATTCTCTCACAAACACGAAACCTCAACGCCCTATTTCTATTCGGTCGACCTCAAGGCAAAACAGGGAATTGTGAAGGCCGAGATGACGGCTACCGAGCGATGCGGTCTGCTGCGCTTCAACTTCCCGAATGATGAGGATGGTTTCGTCATTATTGAAGCGACCCAGAACCCAGCGTTTGACGGTTGGATAAAAGTGGATGCCGAAAATGGCGAGATCATCGGTTGGAATGCCGATCGGAATTCGGCCATCACAGGGCCTGAAGTGCCAGGCTTCAAAGGATATTTCTGCATCAAGATCGATCGCAAGATCACTTCCTACGGAACGTGGAATGGTGGCGAGATTTACAATGATTCGGTTCAGATTGAAGGAAAGAACGTGGGCGTTTGGCTTCGCTTCGCGGACGAGAAAGAGGTGAAATTCAAGGTCGGTAGTTCATTTATCAGCATAGATCAGGCACGCGATAATCTGGCAAAGGAGATTCCCGATTTTGATTTTGAACGGGTGGAGCAGGAATGTAAAAAAGTTTGGAATGACCATTTGAACCGCATTGAAGTGGAAGGTGCGGATGAAGACGCGCTCGATATTTTCTACACGTCCATGTATCACAGTCTGCTGTTTCCGAGAAACACTTCGGAATACGGCCAATACTACAGCGCGTTTGACGATGCGGTGCACGATGGGGACAGCTACAATGACTTTTCGCTTTGGGACACGTTCCGCGCGCAGCATCCGCTTCTGACCATTATTGCACCCGAACGTGTGGACGGCATGGTGCGAGCGCTTTTGCAGATGTATCAGCAGGGTGGTTACATGCCCAAATGGCCGAACCCGACCTACACGAACATCATGATCGGAACCCACGCGGATGCAGTTGTGGCAGACGCAGTGGTGAAAGGTTTCCGTGGGTTCAATTTAGACACGGCCTACGCTGCGGTTTGGAAGGATGCCATGGTTCCACCTGATGGTGATAGTGTGAAAGATTGGCGAGACCGCGCACCGTGGACCTCTTACGAAGCACGTTCGGGCCTTTACTGGTACAAGAAGCTTGGTTACATCCCTGTGGACAAGACAAGCGAATCCGTGTCGCGAACGCTTGAATCGGCCTATGATGATTTCTGCGTGGCGCAGGTGGCCAAAGCGGTCGGGAAAACCGAAGATCACGACTATTTCATGCAGCGGAGCAAGTTCTATCAGAATCTCTACAATCCCGAAACCAAGTTCATGGCACCTCGCAATGCGGATGGTTCATGGAATGAGCATCGCAAGTGGGGTTTCACCGAAGGCGGTCCGTGGACCTATCTTTTCTGCGTGATGCAGGATGTGCCAGGGATGATCGATCTGATGGGAGGGAAGGATGCGTTTGTGAAAAGGCTTGACAAAGGTTTCGGTGGAATATTCCGTTACATCCACGAGAACGAGCCAGGACATCACTACAGTTATTTGTACGATTATGCCGATGCTGCTTGGAAGACCCAGAAAAGAGTTGCGCATTTCCGAAAGACGAAATACCACAACCAGCCTTTCGGACTGAACGGAGACGATGATTGCGGACAGATGAGCGCGTGGTACATTTTCAGTTCGCTCGGATTTTATCCTGTCACGCCAGGAACCGATGTGTATGCCATTGGAACACCCTTGTTCGAGAAAGCGGTCATCCACCCGAATCCGAATGATCCATCCATCCAATTCACCATTCTTGCCAAGAACCTTTCGAAGCGGAACAAGTACATCAAAGCTGCCTATCTGAACGGGCAGCGATTGGAGGAACCGTTCCTGCACCACTCGGATATCACACGCGGTGGCGAACTGATCTTTGAAATGGACAGCCGCCCGAATAAAGTTTGGTAGAATCCTCTCAGACCTTCAAGGTTTCAAAAATCTTAAAGGTCATCCTATTCTATTATGCTTTCAGCTAATCGGACAATTCGTTCGCAATGCTGCTGCACCGTCAAGCCATGCTGTTCAGCAAAGTCTGTTGGAATGTTGAAATCCGTGTTCAGAATTTCATGAACAGCATTCTTCCAGTCATCCATTGCAAATCCTTTTACAACACGTCCAACATCAGGGGAAACGATCTCTTTGGCACCCACCATATCGGAGATCAGCACGGGCGTTCCGCATTGGATGGATTCGGTGACAACCAACCCGAAAGGCTCGTACAAAGCAGGATGAATAAGGGCATCGGCCGCCAACAGCAGTTCTTCTGGCTGTTGCGAATAACCAACGTAGTTGACGTTCGGTAGATTTGAATTCATTGGTTTAACCCCTGCCACAATGAGTTCAATAGGTTCAGAAATGAGCTTTTCCATCAATTTTAGTAAGAACGGATAGCCCTTTCGCTCATTTCCCGTGGTCAAGAACAGCAACGACTTTTTGTCCTCGCTGAAACCGTATTTGTTTCGAATATCTTGCTTTCTCAATTTCCCCGAACCATTGAAACGAGAAGTATCTGTCGGGGATATTAACACTTCTATCTTCTTTGGTGAGACCCCATAAAGTTCAATCAGTTCCTCTTTCATCATCTCCGATACAGCAAGTATGATCTTGCTTTTACGGAATGCTTTTCGGTCAAGGTAGATGTTCAGTCGATCCACAGGAGACCAGAATTTCTTGTTCATGGCCATCAGATAGCCAAGGTGGTTACCAGGGCATATCACGATGTCTTGATTGGACGTTCTACCAAGAGAAAGGGAAATGTCAAAGTTTCCTGCGGGAATGATCTTCGCCAAAGCTCGGTCAAAGAAATACATCCGTAGTGGCTTCGGAACACGCTTGAGGTTCACGTGCTCAATCTTAATATCGGGATGTATGGTGACATCCGGATCGATTTTAGATACGATCAGAGTCACTTCATGGCCTCGCTGTCTAAATTCCTCCAGATAATTGAACAGGCATGTTTCCAGACCTCCGTTCTGCAACAACCGATAATGAATGAGTGCGATGCGCATGCTGCGAATTTAACTTCATACGGTCGTCAACTTTCCAAAAGTTGACGACTTTGAAGGTTTCTTTCGTAGAATTGATGTCCTGTTCAACCTACAATGAAAGACCGCTGGCTTTTCATCATCAACCCCCAATCTGCAGATGGAAAGGGTGGTATCAAATGGTCCAAGATCCATCAGGCCATGGTAAAGGTCGGTTTCGACCCCATTGTCTGGTCATCTGAATACAACGGACATATTGAGCAGTTGATGGAACGCGCCTGCCACGAGGGTTATCGGAAGATTGCTTCGTATGGTGGTGATGGTTCATTGAGTGCAGCTGTGAACGGCCTGATGACGCAGACGGCCTGTTCTCCTGAGGAAGTGCTGTTGGCACACTATCCGAGCGGGACAGGCAATGATTGGTGTCGGTTCTTCAAGGTTCCAGACAATCCGAAAGATTGGGTTGCCACTATCAATAAAGGACTTGTTTTCAAGCACGATGTCGGCATCATCGACCTGATGAAGAAGGGAAAACCAGCGCGTCATTATTTCGTGAACATTGCGGGATTGGCATACGAGGCAATGTGTGCGGTCCTTATTACGGAAGCACGCAAAAGTTCAAGCCTGCTGCAAGGGAAGTGGTTTTACGATTATATCGTATTCAAAGGGCTTTTGGGGTTCAAGGTTCCTGAATTCGTTTTGAAGTACAATGGACGCACGGAACAACGGAAACTGATGAACATGAGCATCGCCATCTGCCGTTACAACGGTGGAGGAATGATCCCAGCCCCGTTTGCCGACCCGGCCGATGGCATTTTTGATGTGACCACCTTTGATGACATGTCGAAGCTGACGGTGCTGAAAGATTACCCGAAGATGCGTGCTGGAACCATTTTCAAAAACCCGAAGATCAAGGCATTCCGAACCGAGAGATTGGAGGTGGAGAAGATCGGTGGCGTTGGTCCCGTAGAAGCAGATGGCGAATATGTCGGACAAACACCTGCTACGTTCAGCATTCAGAAGCAGGCACTTCGGTTTGTGATCGGTGAAGCACCAGAAGCGAAGGAGTTTCCTTTTTGACGGGAAGTCGTCAACTTTTTGAAAGTTGACGACTTTGAATCACTTCTTCCGCATGATCAGCAAAGGCGTTTTGCTGTGCATGCTCATCTTTTCGGTGTAGCTGGTATCGAAGAGGTATTCCAGCACGCCTGTTTTGTACGTGAACATGGCCACCATGTCCGGTCTGTCGGATTCCACAAAACTGTCGAGACCTGAGATGATGTCTGAATCCATCACCGCATTGAACGTGATGTTCGGGTAATCAGTACTGGCGATCAGTTCCAGTTTGGTCGCTTCCTCATCGAACGTACTCGGATCGATCATATCCGGGTAGACATGCACCACGTGGATGGTAGCGTTGAAGAACTGCGCGAAGGAGATGAGTTCACCGATCTCGTCATCCAAGTTGGCGAGGTCGGTGGCAAAGGCAATATTCTCCGGTTTGTTGGTTTCTGCCTGCGAAGGCACAAAGATGGTAGGGCAGGAGATGTGCTCCAATACACCTGATGCCACGGAACCGAACAGGCGGTTCTTGACCACGGTCTCACCCTTGGTGCCCATCACGATCAGGTCCACATCATGCTCCTTGCTGTATGTTTCCAACACTTCGATCGGGTCGCCATACGTGAAATCGCAGGTAATCTTGGCCTCAATGCCCGTTGAATGACGGATGGAATCAGCCAGTTCGGTCGTGGTTTTCATTGCTTCTTCCCTCAGAATCTCATCCAAACGATTGACGAACGAATAGGAGGGACGCGGCACATTATCGCAATGCAGAAGAATATATACTGCATCAAGATTGGCCGACAGCGAAACGGCATACTCGGCCGCCTTTCGCGCCAGTATCGAGAAATCGGTTGGGATAAGGATCTTCAGCATGGGATGCAATTAAACGGTTGTGGAGATCTTATCCACCTGATATTTGCCAGCGGTCAGGTTCTGACGGATCTTGCTGAACACCTCAATGGTGTAGTTCACATCTTCCATGGTGTGTACGGCTGTAGGGATCAAACGCAGCAGGATGATTCCCTTTGGAACCACGGGGTAGACCACCATGGAACAGAAGATATCGTAGTTCTCACGCACATCCACAATCAAAGCGGTAGCTTCTGGAATCGTTCCGTTGAGATAAACGGGCGTTACGCATGATTCGGTATTGCCAATATCGAAACCGGCCTTTTTCAGTCCGTCCTGTAACGCATCAACGATCTTCCAAAGCTGGCCTTTCAATTCAGGCTTGGTTCGAAGAAGCTCCAAACGCTTCAACGCTCCGATAACGATCGGAATGGGCAGACTCTTGGCAAAGATCTGCGAACGCATGTTATACCGTAGGTAATCGATCACATCCGCATTACCGGCCACAAAACCACCAATGCTGGCCATACTCTTGGCGAAGGTTCCGAAGTAGATGTCGATGCCATCCTGGCAACCTTGCTGTTCACCCGTTCCGGCACCGGTCTTTCCCTGTGTGCCGAAACCGTGTGCATCATCCACAAACAGACGGAAATCGTATTTCTTCTTCAGTTCCACGATCTCTTTCAATCGCCCCTGCGTTCCGGTCATACCGAAAACCCCTTCGGTGATTACGAGAATACCACCGCCTTGCTCGTTGGCCAATTTGGTGGCGCGTTGCAATTGCTTCTCCAGGTTCTCCACATTATTGTGCGGATACACGAAACGTTTGCCCATGTGCAGACGCACGCCATCCAAAATACACGCGTGCGAATCCGAATCATACACGATCACATCGTGGCGCGTTACCAGCGAGTCGATGGCAGACACCATTCCCTGATAACCGAAGTTGAGCAGGTACGCATCTTCCTTCATCACGAACTTGGCCAGTTCCTGCTCCAACTGCTCGTGGTATTTGGTCTGGCCGCTCATCATCCGCGCGCCCATCGGGTAGGCCATGCCCCATTCCTTGGCCGCATCGGCATCTGCCTTGCGCACTTCCGGGTGGTTGGCCAGTCCGAGGTAATTGTTCAAACTCCATACAAGGCGCTCCTTGCCGTTGAACATCATTCTATTGCTTATCTCGCCCTCCAGCTTCGGGAAGGTGAAGTATCCGTGTGCATCCTTGGCGTGTTCGCCCAATGGGCCACGGTTGTGTTTTATCCGTTCGAAAATATCCATCTGGTTGAGTCTAATGGTCGGGGCAAAGGTATTTCTTCCCTTAAAGGTGTTAATTGACGGATTCGAAAGTTTTTAACCGACCAAAGACGAAAACCACATGATACTTCTATCCTCAGGTCAAGGGTTGTTCTCAATATGCAACGTAGATCCGGTGTAAGCCCCATCTATTGCCAGATCTGAAGATTGACCGTTGGCCGGCATTGTACCCGTGGCGGTATAGGCTGTTCCGTTTACACTGACGGAAAGCGCCACAGTTCCTCCTTCCTGAATGGGAGTATCGTGATCAACGTACGAGTAACCGCCACTTCCATTGCCCGAAAGAACTATCGCATTCACCGTTACAACGGCATCCAAAATTCCTTGACCTGATCTGGACGGGTCAACAACCGAAACAGTATAGGTAGAGATGTCAATAGGATTTCCTCCACTTAGAATGATGGCCGTGATAAGTGGCTGACCAGTGGTCGGGTCATCCTTGTCATCCTTGTCATCCTTGTTGCAACCAGCAATTGATAGGGTCAGAATTAGAAAACCTACAAGCGGAAGGTTTACCAAAGAGAGTGATTTGATTTTCATGATCCAATGTTTTACACCACGAAGATGCTTTGATGCATAACCTAAAACGTTGACTTGGGCTATTGGAAGAAATGATTGAAGTCAATTCCTCTGTTCAATACTCAAGGATTATTTGCAATATGTAAGGAGGAACCTGCGTAAGCACTCGGTATCTCCAAATAACTGTCATGGCCATCTTCGGGCATCACGCTCGACACACCGTAGTCTTCTCCATCCACATTGACGGAAAGCGCCACAATACCACCGGCAGCAATCGGAGTATCGGTATCTACGTAGGTGTAGGTGCCATCTCCTGTACCCGCAAGGTTGAGGGCATTTACTTTCACCACCGCATCCAAAATTGGCTGACCCGAATTGGCCGGATCCATCACCGTTACACCGAAAGTGGTTATTTCAACAGGGTTGCCTCCGCTGATAATGATGGCCGTAATAAGTGGTTGTCGCGTGGTCGGGTCGTCCTTGTCGTTCTGGTTGCAACCAGTAATTGACAGGGCCAGCATAAGAAAACCTGCCAGCGGCAGGTTTACCAAAGAGTGCAATCGATTGTTCATGTCTTTATGTGTTGAATGCCACGAAGATGCAATGACGCATAACCTAAAACGTTGACTTTCGATATTGGAAGAAATGATTGAAATCAATCCATTTATTCAGAAAACCGAAAGATCGAGGGATCCTTCATTCGGTTGTGGTCTTCCGTTCCTCATCCCACTCCTGTACGAAATGCACCAGCACCTTCTTCATGGCCTCCATGGCCGTACCATCAAGGTATTCGAGGTTATCGAGGCGGGTGTGGTAGGTAGGGTCAAGGGTATCGGTGCGCATACCGATGATGCTCAAGGCTGGCAGTCCGAGAATACGGAAGGCAGAGGCATCGGACGCGCCCACATCAATAGGAAGTTTCTTCACCGCAACGCCCATGGCATCAAAGGAGCGTTCCATCTGGGCAATATGCTCCGCATCGAAGGTCACAAGCGTGTTCGTCTCTCGCGTACCGATGGCCAAATGCTCCAGATCCTTGATGGTGTCTATGTTGATCAGCAGCGCGTTCTCATCCAACAACTGTTGTTTATGCATCTTGCCGTAGGCGAACGCCCCACGTAGTCCGGCCTCTTCCGAACCGAAACTGATGCAGCGGATGCGGGTGTGTTGCAGTTTCTGATCGGAGAAGACCTTGGCCATTTCCACGGTCATGGCCACGCCCGTCAGGTTGTCGTTGGCGCCATGCACCACCTCTTTGCCATGCATGTCGAAATAGACGAGTAGGATAGGAGAGGCCACCACGAAGAACCACCAACCGTAGGTGGTCCATTCGCCACCGAAAAAGGAAGCCACAATGAGGAATACCGCCTGTAGCGGGAAGAGAACACCCGCCACCACGGAAAGCACGGCACCCGCATGCTTCAGTCGGTACCACCATTTGAACTCCTTCACACTATCGATATGGCCTGCGATAATGAGCGTGGAACGCACTTCATCCAGTGGTTCAATATTGCCGATGACGTTGTGCGAGGTCTTTTTCGGAAAGAGGAAATCGAGCCAATGGCGGTAAGTAACGAAATGCCCAATGAAGAAAACGGCATTGAGCACGGCAATAATGGCCGCACCCGTTACCGTATAATGAAATACCACTAAGGCCAACACATACACCAGACAGAACCACTTCAATGATTGGAAATGCGCCTCCAATGCCGATTCGAACGGCATCAGTTCAGTAGTGTGGCAGTATTGGTCCAGAATGTCTTTGGTATGCAGTTGCGCCTGTTTCTCCTGTTCGCTGCCGAAGTACCGTCCTCCGAACTTGCCGATCACTTCTTCAATAAATCTGACCATGGTTGTGGGTTTTGGGTAAAAGTAAGACAACCAAAGTGTGACTTACCATTCAGACCTTCACATACCGATCAGCCTTTTCGCTTCCATAATATGTAAATCTCTTTGGTCCAAGAGGTCCGTTGCAGTGTATTTTACAGGATAATCGGGTAGTACACCTTGATTAGAGGTTGGCTGAACCGTGGATGGTGGAAACTGAATGAGATAGCGTGGTATGCCTATCCGGATTCCTGAATTGGTAAGTCTGACATACTGCGTGGAACCTGCGGCAAAACCTTCATATCGTGTTCCGGTCTCTTCGCCAATTATGGTGGCTTGGCCAAACTCTTTCAAGTAACGGGCAAGTGTACTTCCCGCGGAATAAGTTCTACCATCTACAAGAACATAGATACTTCCGTCAAACAACCACTTTGATACTTTAGGGAGTTTGTATGTCTTCTTTTTGCCACTCCACGAAACAGTGGTCTTCAACAGTTTTACATCGTGGTTGTGTTTCAGGATGTATGGCACCATAGCATCCGCAAACTCATTTCTGCCTCCTGTATTTCCTCGAAGATCCAATACGAGATTCGTGATATGTTTCTCCCTAAATTCTCTAAATAACTCGGCATACAACTTTTTAGGCTGGATGTGGTATTTCTCCATTTCGCCTCGGTCAAATGTTGGAAACTTGAGATACGCTGTAGTACCATCGAAACGCAGTACGTAAAATGATTCCGGTTCATCAGTCTGTGCCTGTATTGTGCAGTACCTTTTATAGTTGTCTTGCTGTTGATCGCGGTTAATGGCCGATAATGTCACACTACGGGCGGACATCTCTTCAGTACCAATACTGAAGGTGAATTTGTCAGGTTGATCCACCAATAGGTAATACATCCATGAGAATCCAAGTTCGATATTTCTATCTGCGTAGGTTGTAATTCTTCCATCGGTCGGTAAGCAGATCCAAATCGCATTGAGGATGCTGTCCATCGCCAACCCATTGATGGCGATGATGCGGTCACCACGCTTCAGTTGCTGTTCATTTGAGTAATCGCTCCAAACAATCACGCCATCCGAAGCAATTTTAATGGACAGTGGCAGATAGCGGAATCTGTTCTGAAGAAAACCTGAATGAACAGTATCGCTCCAGCTGCCCATCAAGAAGTGTCCTTCATTGCTTAAGGCGCATAATCGACTGACAAATTGAAAATACTCTTCAGCACTCAGCTCAGCAGAACCAATTTCCTGAAGTAAGTCATCTGCCTGAGCGCCAAAATCAGGTGTGTAATGAGAAAGTGCTGGGTTGTAGATCTCAATCGAATGCTTTAATAACCGAAGGTCTTCAAGTGCTTTCTTCGAGTCGATTGTTTGCCCGCTGAGCAAATTGGATACAAACAATAAAATCGTCAACAGTTGACATCTCATACTCAGGCGAATATAAATAGGAGCGAAGAATTAGTGATGTTCAACCACAAACCTGCCTGTTGCCTGTCGATAGTTACTGTTCCTGCCGTTAGCAGTAAGATGATAGAAGTACATGCCACTTGGCCACAAGGAAGTGTTCACCTGCATTCTTGATCCTTGCATGGGAAGCGTTCGGACAGGTCGTCCGCTGGCATCCATGATAGTGATGGTGTAAGTGAGGCGTTCGGGGTTAAGACACTCAAGCGTCACTTGGTCTGTGGCAGGATTGGGATAGACCAATGTTTGTAACGAGGTCATTTCCTTTTCGGCAATGCCATTGGGAGAATTGCGGCTCCAATGGTTCTCGCCATCCTTCAGTACCATGTGCGAGGCAAGCTCCTCCATTTCCGTGTACCAACGGATCTTGCTGAACCAGATGTCGGCTGTGATGCTGTCCGAGTTCAGGTCGATGATGCCATAGCCGTTCTCTGTAAGTTGCGTGTATATGTGATGCGGGTTGATATTGTCCGTAATCATGGCAAAGAATGCGGCCGTGGCCGAATCAATACCCGGTTTCTCGTCCAAGTTGCCACGACTGATGCTGGTAGGAAGGAATTCCACCGCCATGGAACCCCCTCCGGTCTCCGGGTCATAGCTCAGCGAATCAAACGGGTCTATCGGAAGGTCGGAGTTGAGGGAGAAATGCATGTCGCCCGAAAGCAGCATCACGTTATCTATCTGGTTATCGGCCAAGTGTTGCAACAGCATTTGGCGTTCAAGCGGATGCCCATCCCACGCTGAGTTTGTGAGATGTCCGTCAGTAGGAGCATTGGGGATGAACTGTTCCAACCCCTGAATGGAAAAAGGTGCGAACATCTTCTGGTTGGCCACCAGTTTCCATTTGGCCGTGGATTGGTCGAGTTCGTTCAGCAGCCAGTTGAACTGCTCCGTACCCAAATAACTGGTCTCATTGGGAGCAATGCTATCTTCAATGAACTGATGGTCGGTATCGATCATAAAAAGATCGGCCAGCGGCCCAAGGCTTATCTTGCGGTAAAGGCGTGCCGAATCCTGCGTATCGAACACCGGCATGGCCGTCCATTCCCTGAAGGCATCGTAGCAGGTGGACCTTCCAGATGGCGTCTCGGAAAGTTCCACGTCATGGTTGTCCCATATCTGAATGAACGGATGCTGTTGCCGTACCAAGCGCTGGTCGGGGTCGAGCATGTAGTAGAAATAGCGTTTGCGCCTTTCGTCCAACCCGCAGGCAACGTCAATGGGTTCGGGAACAGGCACGCGTTCGCGTTCATCGGGGTCCACAAAGTCGTAGATGAAATCTCCGAGGTGGATCACCGCGTTCAGGTCGGTGCGCTGCGCCATGCGCCTGTAGGCGTTGAAGTAACCCGACCAGACGCTGCTGCACGAGGTGACCGCAAACCTCAGGCGGTCGGTCTGGGTGGGGAGGGTGCGTGTTCTTCCCGTGACCGAAAACTGGCCGTTCTGCGAAAAGCGGTACCAGTAATACGTGTCGGGTTGCAGGCCGCCAATGCGGGTCTGAACCGTGAACCCGCCCGTATCGGCTGAAAGCAACTGCCCGCTTGTAACCATGTTGGAGAACAGCGAATCGGTGGCCATCTCATAGTTCACCAGGCCGCCCGGTGGCTGGGCAAAGCTCCAAATGCTCACCTCATTGGCCGAAGGTTCGTTGGAGGCCACGCCCAAGATGAAGGGGGCATGCAGACTATCGGGATAGATGTTGGGTGGCAGCGAATCCCATTGCCATTGGGCCTGGACCAACTGCGAGCAACCCAAAAGGACGGTGAGTAGGAGGGAGCGCATGGGCTAAAGGTAATTCAGCGACCCATGCAATATGTTCAGTGGATTACCTTAATGGAGGATTTGTTCGAATAGATGAAAAAGTAAAAACTTCGGTATCAATCTATGGATAAAATAGAACAGTAACTGATATTAGACGATAAGCACCTCTTATAAACGAATCTTCATGAATTTATCATGAATTCTCTGTCACATTACGCAATCTCTTTGCGATAATAGTAACTATCGAAAAGCGCAAATGCTGTAATAGCAAGGGTTTTAGGCGTTTTCCTTTTTTATCAACGTGACTGAAATGAAGCCGATGTTAAGAACTATGGCCGATTGTTGATTCTTTAGAGTTGACATGGTTGGGTTTTCACTCGAAATTTGAACCGAACAAAGTCATTACAAGGAAAAACAAAATAAATAAAGGCTCCCACCGACAGTAAGAGCCTTCCTGAAAGCAATAATTTCCTTTGGCCGGGTAAATATCAGTAAGGGCTTTCCACCCTTATGTCATAAAGCTTTCAGGGGTCTAAAGTATAAGGCGGATAATTGACTGCCAAACAATTTTGACCAACTGTCCTTATTTTTTTCACTAGCTGGTTTTTAATAACCTCCGAATCCTTTGGCTGGTGGGGCTCTTCGAGAATTGTATTCAAATACCAGAGAAATTATCCGATTGGATCGGATTCACTCGAGGTTGAAAATATTGGTATTCCGAAGAAGTGTATAATCTAATTACATCAAAATGGCGTCTAAAGACCATTATAGAATTAAACAAAGTCAGCTAAAGGAAGCTGAATTAAAAAGCAGGAATACAGAAGAAGTCGAAGGGTTCGCAATAAGCTCATCCGCTATTGCTCCTTCGATAGGTGAATCAAGAGCCGGTGTGGCATACACAGTAGATTACAAAGACCTATTGCGTGTTGATACATTGAGTCCAAATACCTTGGAACAAGCCGTGCTTCGCCAAAAACATCCAGAGTATAATACAAATGGGTTTCCACCGTACTATTCTGCTGCGTCTGGAGCAATGAGAAGTTCACTAAGGAACGGTAACCATTCATCTGCGTTGATAAAAATAAACGACTTGAAAGCAGAGTTAGTTACCAAGCAAGGCAAGGCGAAAGGTAGGGTAAACGCAAACATCAATGCAATTGATGAGTTTGTTCGGCTAAGTCCAATCAATTTTGGTGTGCTCCAAAATAAGAAAGCGGTTCCCTCTAAAAGAGGAAGACGCTTCTTGGTTATAGATGATTTTAAAATTGTCATGAATCCAGATTACATCTTTAAAGCGGAATCAGATGGTGAGAAAATCATTGGTGGAGCCTGTGTTCTTATTTATAAAGACGCATTGCTCAATGAATCAAGAAGAAAACTGGCAGCTTTCTTTCTTAAAGAGTTGTTGATCGCTCATTATCAAGATGAAGAATATCGGGTTTCAGCCGAACATTGCTTTTGTATTGATTTGGCAGCAAGAAAGCGAGTGTCAGCGCCACATAATTATGGAGAAGTTCATAAAGAACTTGAGCGGGTTAAATCTCGATACAAACTTGCTTGGTGACAATTAAGCTCAAGCGCGGTTAATTATGCCGCGCTTGACTTTTTATTATGTCCCCAACATTAGTATTTCCACAGACCTCTTGGGTATTCCAACGTGCCGCATGGCAATACCAATGCAGGAGTTTGAAAGACCAAAGTAGCGGATCGGAATACCGATATTGAACATTTGCGTTTGGACCACAACCTTGGAATATCGGAGTAGCGGTTGCGAATACCGATGTGCAAGGTCGGTATTCCAAAGTCCTGGTCTGCATTACCAATGCTGCACATTGAAAATGGGAGGCACCCGCTGAGAATCCACATCTTCAACAATTGAATACCAATGTCCGACTTTGGTTTTCCAATGTTCAACATCTGAAATGGAATGTTGAACATTCGGGCATACATGTTGAATTTTAGTTGATTGATAATCAATCCATTGAACAAAATATCGGGTTTTTATGCTGAAATTTTCACAAGCTACATACGGATCTTCAACATCCTGACGTTTAAACTGGCGCAAGGAAGTTCCTTGCCGAGGATTTATCCTTCGTTCAGTTTCATTAAAATGTAGAAATCATGGCACGTAAAAATGTCAGGGTAGTAGTACCCACAAATCCCGACCAGATGCTCGAACTGGCCGGCCACATCATTACCAAACACAC
>WGMW01000038.1 GCA_016124845.1 Flavobacteriales bacterium | reverse complement strand
TGCGCAAGAAGAAGCGGATGTGCCACGTATGTGGGAGAGAGCAACAGGATCTGCTTCACCATCAATCCAGAGCCTACTGCCAATTGCAGCAAGGTGGATGGAACCTGTGCCAATGGAAATCAGGCGTCAGCTTCTGTTACAGTAACAGGCGGAACGGCACCGTTCACCTATGCTTGGAGTAATGGAGCAACAACTGCCTCCATCCAAGATCTTACAGACGGAACCTATTCGGTAACAGTTACCGATGCCAACGGTTGTTCAGACAACTGTTCTGTGACCGTATCAACCGTACCATGCTGCAACGTCACCGATCCAGGTGAGGTGGCAGGAACACAGGAAGGTTGCGGACCATTCGACCCTGAGGCGTTCACGAATGTGACACCAGCAACAGGCGGTCTGGGCGATATCGTTTATCAATGGTATTCGAAGACAACAGAGACGGCCTGGATGCCGATCCCAGGAGCAAACGGGGAAACCTATGATGCTCCTTACACATCTGTGAACACGCAGTACAAGCGATGCGCCAAGCGTGCCAGCTGTCCTGAATTTGTGGTCTGTTCGGATGTGTTGGAGATCATCATTCACTCCGTGCCACAGGTCAACTGCACAAGCATCAGCGGTAACTGCAGCAACGGAAACGGTGCTTCTGCATCCGTAAATGTTCAAAGCGGAACTTCTCCATACACATACCTGTGGAGCAATGGAGGAACAACGCAGTCCATCGGCAACTTGGCCGAGGGAACGTATTCAGTTACCGTTACCGATTACTTCGGATGTACGGCTTCTTGCAGCGTAAATGTTACTGTTGAAGGGTGCTGTAATGTGACCGATGGCGGTCACATCGCTGGTGGTCAGGAAAACTGCGGTCCATTCGACCCAGCGGCCATCACTTCGGTTGCTCCAGCAACTGGTGGTATCGGTCCAGTAGAATATGTTTGGTTGTGGAACTCACAGAACGTTCCGATCAACAACGGAAACAACGGTTGGGTAGAGATTCCGAACAGCAATTCTGAGACCTTCGATCCTGGAATGCTGAGCGAAAGCCGCTGCTTCATCCGCTGTGCGAGAAACCAAGGTTGCACCACGTACATCGGTGAAAGCAACGTGATCTGCATGGTGGTGAACCCAGTTCCAGTTGCTACTTGCACTCCAGTAAATGGAGATTGCAACAACAGCAACTCAGCTTCCGCTTCTGTATCTGTTTCTGGCGGAACCTCACCTTACGGCTACCTGTGGAGCAATGGAGCAACAACTGCTTCTATCACAGGGTTGACCGATGGAACATACAGCGTGACGGTGACAGACGTGAAAGGTTGTACAACTGACTGTTCAACATCAGTTACCACAAACCCATGCTGCGATGTGACCGAACCAGGCGAGGTTGCTGGAAGCCAAAGTGGTTGTGGTGCGTTCGACCCAGATCCATTTACAAGTGTTGCACCAGCAACAGGAGGTTTGGGCGATATCGTTTATCAATGGTATCAGAAAGAGACCGAAACGGCCTGGATGCCGATTCCTGGTGCGAACGGAGAAACGTATGATCCAGGTGTGATCAGCGTGAACTCGCAGTTCAAGCGTTGCGCAAAACGAACAGGTTGTCCTGAATTTGAGGTCTGCTCGAATGTGCTTGAGATCACCATCCATGCGGCACCTTTGGCCACTTGCTCGAAAGTAGATGGCAACTGCAACAATGGAAACGTTGGTTCGGTATCTGTGACTGTTCAGGGTGGAACTTCCCCTTACACATATCTGTGGAACAATGGAGCAACAACTGCTTCTATCAACGGTCTGGCCGCTGGAACGTACAGCGTGACTGTCACGGATTTGAATGGATGTACGGCCACTTGCAGCAAAACGGTTGAAATCACTCCATGCTGCAATGTGACTAACGGAGGTCAGATCGCTGGTGGTCAGGAGAACTGCGGTCCATTCGATCCAGACCCGATCACATCGGCCTCATTGCCAACTGGCGGACTGGGAGACCTTGAATACGTGTGGTTGTGGAATACGCAGAACGTTCCGAACTACGGTAACAACGGTTGGGTGGAAATTCCGAACAGCAACTCACCGACATACGATCCAGGAATGATCACCGAGACACGCTGCTTCCTGCGTTGTTCAAGAAGAAGCGGATGTACGACCTACGTTGGCGAAAGCAACATCATCTGCTTTGTGGTGAACGATAGCCCAGTTGCTTCATGCTCATCTACCGATAGCGGTTGCAACGGTTCTGGAACAGGAACAGCAACGGTAAGCGTAACTGGTGGCGAAGCTCCTTACACGTATGCTTGGAGCAATGGCGGAACAACCGCTACCATTTCTGGTCTGATGGCTGGAAGCTACAGCGTAACTGTAACCGATGCCAACGGATGTACCGATAACTGCACTACTGTGGTTGGTGAACCAAGCGGATTGTCTGCTACATGCAACTCAACCAATGCATCTTGTAATGGCGAGAACGATGGTTCGTTGAGTGTGAATGCTGCTGGCGGAAGCGCTCCTTACACGTACTTGTGGAGCAACGGTGCTACAACTGCATCTGTTGATAATGTTGGTGCTGGTTCGTACTCAGTAACTGTTACGGATGCGAACGGATGTACTGCAACTTGTTCATCAACAGTTGGTGAGCCAAGCGCCATTTCAGCAACATGTACCAAGGTTGATGGCAACTGCCAGAACAATAACGAGGCTTCGGTTTCTGTAGCTGTGAGCGGTGGCGATGAGCCTTACACGTACGCTTGGAGCAATGGTGCGACCACAGCTTCTATCAGCGGTTTGGCTGAGGGAACTTACAGCGTAACGGTAACTGATGCCAACGGATGTACTGCAACTTGCAGCAAGACCGTTTCGGTTACTCCATGCTGCAATGTGACCAACGGAGGCGAGATCGCAGGCGGTGGCACAAACTGTGGGCCATTCGACCCGGATCCGATCACATCGGCCTCATTGCCAACGGGCGGATTGGGTGACCTTGAATACGTGTGGTTGTGGAATACACAGAACGTTCCGAACTACGGCAACAACGGCTGGGTGGAAATTCCGAACAGCAATTCACCTACGTATGATCCAGGTATGTTGACGGAAAGCCGTTGCTTCCTGCGTTGTTCAAGAAGAAGTGGATGTACGACCTATGTGGGCGAGAGCAATATCATTTGCTTCACCATCAATCCGCAACCAGTTGCAACCTGCTCTCCTGAAAACGGAAGCTGCAACAACGGAAACGTTTCTTCTGCTTCCGTATCGGTAAGTGGTGGAACGGAACCATACGCGTATCTATGGAGCAACGGAGCAACTACAGCTTCCATCAGCAACCTTGCTGATGGCACTTACAGCGTAACTGTTACGGATGCGAACGGATGCTCGGATGATTGTTCTGTATCTGTTGCCGCAACGCCATGCTGCAACGTAACGGAAGCTGGTGAGATCGCTGGTTCTCAGGAAAACTGTGGTCCATTCGATCCAGACCCGATCACTTCGGTTGCTCCAGCATCTGGTGGTATCGGACCAGTGGAATACGTCTGGTTGTGGAACACCGAAAACGTTCCGAACTACGGAAACAACGGTTGGGTCATGATTCCTGGCGCAACAGGTGAAACCTACGATCCAGGAATGTTGACAGAAAGCCGATGCTTCTTGCGATGCGCAAGAAACCAAGGTTGTGAGACCTACATCGGTGAAAGCAACATCATCTGCATCACCATCAATGAAGCGCCAGTTGTATCGTGCACTTCTACAAGTGGCGATTGCAACAACGGAAATACAGCTTCGGCCTCTGTGTCTGCAAGCGGTGGAACTGAACCATACACGTATCTGTGGAGTAATGGTGCCACAACAGCATCAATTGACAATTTGGCCACAGGAACGTACAGCGTAACGGTTACCGATGCCAACGGTTGTGAGGCTACATGCAGCACATCGGTTGAGACAACTGGTTGCTGCAATGTGACCGAACCAGGCGAGATCGGATACGATCAGGAGAACTGCGGACCATTGGATGTGGCTGAGTTGGTAAGCATTGCCGATCCATCAGGCGGTCTTGGAAACCTCGAGATCGTTTGGATCACACGTCAGGGAATGTCTGGCCCATGGCAGATGATTCCTGGAGCCAACGGATTGTCTTACGATCCAGGTGTGGTGAGTGTAACTACGCAGTTCAGAAGATGTGCAAGACGAGAAGGATGCAGTGATTATGTGGGCGAAAGCAACATCATCACCATCACCATCTTCCCTCAACCAGAAGTTGTTTGCAACCCAACACATGGCGATTGCAGCAACAACGGAATGGGTTCTGTATCATTGACCATTACTGGTGGAACAGCACCATTCACATATCTGTGGAGCAACGGTTCTACCAATGCGGGCATCAGCAACCTTACTGCTGGCGATTACAGCGTAACCGTTACGGATGCAAATGGCTGTTCAGCCGATTGTGCTGTCACCATCATGTCTGAGCCATGCTGCAACGTTACTGATGGTGGCGAGATCGCTGGTTCGCAAGAGAACTGCGGTCCGTTCGATCCAGACCCGATCACTTCGCTTGTTCCTGCAACAGGTGGTCTTGGACCAGTAGAATATGTATGGTTGTGGAACACCGAGAACGTACCGAACTACGGTAACAACGGTTGGGTGATGATCCCTGGTGCAAATGGCGAGACCTATGATCCAGGTATGCTGACTGAAAGCCGATGCTTCCTGCGATGTGCAAGAAACCAAGGCTGTGAGATGTACATGGGCGAAAGCAACATCATCTGCATCACCGTGAACCCAGTTCCAGAAGTATTCTGCTCTGAGGATGATGGTACATGTGCCAATGGAAGAGTGGCATCCGTATATGCTACGTCTTCTGGCGGAACAGAACCTTATGCATACCTGTGGAGCAATGGCGAGACCACGGCCAGTATCGACAGCTTGGCTGCGGGAACGTACAGCGTAACGGTAACGGATGCAAACGGCTGTGAAGCTACTTGCAGCAAGACCGTTGCTATTACAGAATGCTGTAATGTGACCGATGGTGGTGAGATCACAGGTTCGCAAGAGAACTGTGGCCCATTCGATCCAGGAGCGATCACTTCAGTTACGCCTGCATCAGGTGGTTTTGGAGATCTTGAATACGTGTGGTTGTGGAACACCGAGAACGTACCGAACTATGGAAACAACGGTTGGGTGATGATTCCTGGTGCCACAGGCGAGAGCTACGATCCAGGTATGCTGACTGAAAGCCGTTGCTTCTTGCGCTGTGCGCGAAGAAGTGGTTGTGAGATGTACATGGGCGAAAGCAACATCATCTGCATCACAATTAACCCAGTTCCTACGGTGGCCTGTACTCCAGTTGACGGAAACTGCGGCAATGGAAATGTGGCCTCTGCTTCTGTTAGCGCAAGCGGAGGAACAGCACCTTACGCATACCTGTGGAGCAACGGTGAGACCACGGCTTCAATCAGCAATCTGGCGGAAGGAACGTACAGCGTAACAGTAACGGATGCCAACGGTTGCAGTGCCGATTGTTCGACTTCGGTCTCGATCACGCCATGCTGTAACGTGACGGATGCTGGAGAGATCTCAGGTTCTCAGGAAAGCTGCGGTCCATTCGATCCGGATCCGATCACAAGTCTTGCTCCTGCAACAGGCGGTATCGGTCCAGTTGAATATGTATGGTTGTGGAACACAGAGAACGTTCCGAACTATGGAAACAATGGCTGGCAGGTGATTCCAGGTGCCAATGGCGAAAGCTATGATCCAGGCATGTTGACGGAAAGCCGTTGCTTCCTGCGATGTGCAAGAAACCAAGGTTGCGAAACCTATGTGGGCGAAAGCAACATCATCTGCATTACCATCTTCCCTGCACTTGAGGTCGAGTGTTCAAGCATCTCAGGCGATTGCGGAAATGGAAACGTGGCAAGTGCATCTGTAGATGTGCTGAATGGAACAGCTCCTTACACTTACGAGTGGAGCAATGGCGAAACCACTGCCATGATAGATAGTCTTGCAGAAGGAACGTACAGCGTAACAGTAACAGATGCAAACGGTTGTTCGGCAACATGCAGCGAAAGCGTGGTCATTACGCCATGCTGTAATGTGACCGATCCAGGTGAGATCGCTGGCGAACAGACAAACTGTACTGCCTTCGATCCGGATCCGATCACTTCGGTTGCTCCTGCAACAGGCGGCATCGGTCCAGTACAATACATGTGGCTGCAAGGAGATTGCAACACCGATCCGAACACATGGACTCCGATTCCAGGTGCAACGGGTGTTAGCTATGACCCAGGAATGTTGACCGAGACCACATGTTTCAGAAGATGTGCGCGCAATAGCGGTTGCGAGCCATGGATCGGTGAAAGCAACATCATTACCATCACGATTCAGAATGCATTGACAATTGAGTGTTCAAGCATCTCTGGAGACTGCGGAAACGGAAACGTGGCCAGCGCATCTGTTGATGTGATCGATGGAACAGCTCCATTCACTTACGATTGGAGCAATGGCGAGACTACTGCCGACATCACCGGTCTTGCAGAAGGTACTTACACCGTAACGGTGACCGATGCCAACGGATGTACGGCATCTTGCAGCGAAAGCGTGATCGTTACGCCATGCTGCAATGTGACCGATCCAGGTGAAATTGCTGGTGGCGGTTCAAACTGCGGTGCCTTCGATCCAGATCCGATCACTTCGGTTGCTCCAGCAACAGGCGGCATCGGCCCAGTTCAGTACATGTGGCTGCAAGGAGATTGCAACACCGATCCGAACACATGGACACCGATTCCAGGTGCAACAGGCGTTAGCTATGACCCAGGAATGTTGACGGAGACCACATGTTTCAGAAGATGTGCGCGCAACAGCGGTTGTGAGCCATGGATCGGTGAGAGTAATATCATCACCTTCACAGTTTACCCAGCTATTCAGCTTAGCTGCAATGGTTTGGATGGAAATTGCTCGAACGGAAACGTAGTAACAGCGGTTGCTCACGCTTCTGGCGGAACTGAGCCTTACACCATTTCTTGGAGCAATGGCGAAACCACGGCTATGATCGATAGCTTGGAGGCTGGAACGTACACGGTTACCGTAACTGATGTGAACGGTTGCGAGGCTACTTGCACAACCACGGTTTCTGTAACGCCTTGCTGCAACGTTACGGATGGTGGCGAGATCGCTGAAACGCAAGAGAACTGTGGTCCGTTCGACCCAGAGCCGATCGTAAGCGTAACGCCTGCAACAGGTGGTATCGGTCCAGTTGAGTATGCTTGGTACAGCGGTCCGTGCCCTGGCAACGACCCAACGATCGGTGAAACCGCAATTCCTGCTGGATTCACATTGATCGCTGGAGCAACAGGCGAGAGTTACGACCCTGGAATGGTGGAAGAGACCACTTGCTACATCCGTGTGGCGCGCAACCAAGGTTGTGAAGAGTGGATCGGTGAGAGCAACATTGTTTCGATCATCGTCAATCCAACGCCAGTTGCCCAATGTTCTTCTGAGAACGGAACATGCGAGAATGGAAACGTTGGTTCTGCAAGTGTAACCGTTAGCGGTGCCCCATCTCCATTCAGCTACGCTTGGAGCAATGGTGAAACCACGGCCAGCATTACAGGCCTTGCTGAAGGAACGTACAGCGTGGTTGTGACCGATGGTCACGGCTGTGTGGATTCATGCACAACTTCGGTTGAAGTGGTTCCATGCTGTAATGTGACCGATGGAGGTGAAATTGATGGTTCTCAGCAGAACTGCGGTCCGTTTGACCCAGATCCAATTGTGAGCGTTACACCAGCAACAGGTGGCATCGGTCCAGTTGAATATGCTTGGTACAGCGGTCCTTGTCAAGGAAATGACCCAACCATCGGAGAAACAGCAATCCCTGCTGGATTCACTCTTATTCCTGGTGCCACAGGCGAAAGCTACGATCCAGGATTGGTTGAAGAGACCACTTGCTACATCCGTGTGGCGCGTAATCACGGTTGTACTGACCGGGTTGGAGAAAGCAATATTGTCTCGATTGAGGTCGATCCAACGCCAGTTGTACAATGCAGTTCTGAGAACGGAACGTGTGAGAACGGAAACCTCGGTACTGCAAGTGTGACCGTGAGCGGTTCGCCATCTCCATTCAGCTATGCCTGGAGCAATGGTGGAACGGGAGCAAACATCACAGAACTTGCAGAAGGAACCTACTCAGTTGTGGTTACCGATGCTAACGGCTGTGTCGATTCGTGCAGCGTTCAAGTTGAGAATGTTGGTTGCTGCAACGTGACCGATGGTGGTCAAATTGATGGCTATCAAGAGAACTGCGGTCCATTCGATCCAGATCCGATCGTGAGCATTACTCCTGCAACAGGTGGCATCGGCCCGGTCGAGTACGCTTGGTACAGCGGCCCATGTCCTCCGAACGACCCAACGATCAATGCGCCTACTCAGGAAGCAATTCCTGCTGGATTCACATTGATCCCAGGTGCTGATGGCGAGAGCTATGATCCTGGAATGGTTACCGAGAACACCTGCTACATCCGAGTGGCGCGCAACCACGGTTGTACAGACTGGATCGGTGAAAGCAATATTGTGTCCATCACCATTCTGGATGCACCAGATGTGGAAGTGTTCATCTCTGGCGGAGCTAATCCGAGTTGTTCTGGCGATGTGGTTGAGCTCACAGCTCAGTCTGCAAGTGCTGTCAATGTGGAATGGTCAACGGGCGCAACTTCATCAAGCATTGAAGTAACAACCGCTGGAACTTATGTGGTGACCGTTTGGAACGAGTTCGGTTGTTCAAACATGGATAGCATCGACATCGACTTCTTCCCAACACCAGAGGTTGAGATCGAGGTTTCAGGAAACAACCCATTTTGTCAGGGAGACAGCGTCCTACTTACCGCTGTTTGTCAGGCTGGCGATGGTTACCAATGGAGCACAGGCTCAACGGGTACCAGCATTTGGGTAACGGAGGCTGGAACCTACGAAGTGGAAG
This sequence comes from Flavobacteriales bacterium, assembly GCA_016124845.1. NCBI lineage: Bacteria > Pseudomonadati > Bacteroidota > Flavobacteriia > Flavobacteriales > Flavobacteriales bacterium. Next base: position 107,370 of record WGMW01000038.1, on the reverse strand, counting down.
TAGTTGACACCAACGGTTGTACAGCTTCTACTTCAGTAGATGTGGAAGTGTTCGAACTGCCGAATGTGGAGATCATGGTGGATGGAAACAATCCGCTTTGCGATGGCGACAGTGCGCTGCTGACAGCAGTTTCTCAGGGTGCGATGAGCTATGAGTGGAACAACGGTTCAACTTCAGAATCCATCTGGGTTTATGAGTCAGGAACGTACACCGTAACCGTGGTTGATGAAGGTGGCTGCGAGAACCATACTTCGGTCGAGATCGAGCAGGGACAAACTCCGCTTCTCGAGATCACGGGTGATACGGTAGCATGTGCTGGAAGCAGCATTGAGCTCACAGCTCAGTACGCTGGGGGCGAAGGAGTTCTTTGGTCAAATGGTTCCACCTCGCAAACCATTGTTGTAACGGAAGCAGGCGAGTACTGCGTCTCTACGGCATCTGTTGATGGTTGCGAAGCCTCCACTTGTATCAGCATCGACTTCTATACTGCGCCAGAAGTTGCGGTAGATGTAACGGCTGGTAACAACCCAATGTGTCCTGGTAGTGAGGTTGAATTGACAGCCACTTCGCAGAACGCGGTGAGCTACGTTTGGAGTACGCAAGAGACTTCATCAAGCATCACAGTATCTCAGGCTGGCTCTTACAGCGTGGAGATCACGGATGCCAACGGTTGTACTGCCGAAGGGTCGATAGAGGTTGAAGAAGGTCAAGTACCGCTTATCGAGATTACGGGTGGAACAGAGTTCTGTACGGGCGACAGCGTCATGCTGACAGCGCAGTATGCTGGTGGCGAAGGTGTTACTTGGTCAACAGGAGCAACCACTCAGAGCATTTGGGTGAGTGAAGCAGGACAATACTGTGCAACGACTGCATCCATCAACGGCTGCGAAGCTCATGCTTGCATCGAAGTAGAGGAAGCGGCCATTCCAGAAGTGAACGCTGGTCCAGACATCAATATCTGTGATGGTCAAAGCACAATGCTTACTGCAACTGGAGGCACTTCAGGAACCGTTTACACTTGGTATGTGGATGGTGAAGAGGTCGGAACCGGAGCATCCATTGTTGTGAGTCCTGGGGTAGGAATCACCGAATACGTGGTTGTCGCTTCGAACGAAAACTGTAGCATCTCAGACGAGGATCACATCAAAGTATATGTGTACGAATATCCGCTTGCAGGATTTGAGCGTGACCCAGCGGGTGATGTTCCATTCGGAAGCGATGTTCAGTTCACAGATACAACGCTCGGAAACGTTACCGATTGGCATTGGGACTTTGGAGATGGTCTGACAAGCATGTTGCAGAATCCGAACCATAACTACGCAGATCCAGGCTCATACTGGGTGACATTGATCGCATCGAACAATGGTTGTACAGACACGGCAACGGCTGGTCTCGAAGTGAAGGTGATCATCGATATTCCTAACGTGTTCACTCCGAACAACGATGGGGTCAATGATGTGATCTGGTTGCAAGGCACCGATCTGAACAACATCAGCATGACCATTTACAGTCGTTGGGGACACAGCGTGTATGCAAGCGAAGGCCGCGAGTTCATGTGGACAGGTAAGACGACCGAAGGCGTTGACTGCGAGGCCGGTACATACTACTATGTGATTCAGTTGGAGTACAAGGATGGTCACGTAAGTGAGCAGACAGGTTTCTTCACGCTGCTGCGGAACTGATTCCCACTTCTGAACTAATCAAGACGAAAGGGCTCCAAGAAATTGGAGCCCTTCGTTTTTAGAGAATTCATTGTTCGTGTCGATTGTCGTTAAAGCATGAATATCAATCGACTAACGGTGTCAGTCATTCGTTATATTGCATATTTTTGTTGTCTTGCCATTGAAATGGGCAAACCGGATACAACAGGTATCATTGACGTTATACTTACCATGAAAAAACTCTACTTTCTTTTTGTTCTGACCTTGGTGTCAATTGGTGTGGCAAATGCTCAGACCGTTACACAAACATGGACATCCCCCGTCAGTTCAACCAGTATCAATAATGTTGGTAATTATGGGACTACCCTTCCAGCGGTCACGTTCAGTCAGGGAATGTTCAGCCAAGGTTGTGTTATCTCTGATGTTGATGTTGTGATCAACTGGGCGAAGACAGCTGGTACATGTAGCTCTCCGACAGGTGGTGCTTCTTATCATGGTGAAACCAGCTATCGGGTAAACAGTCCTTTGGGCAATGAGATATTGGCGGTCCCCGGTACTTGGTCAGGAAATGCTACGACCAACTCTGTCACTACAACCTTTAGTCAGCAAGCGGCCAACATTCCTTCTGGAACTCCTGTAACGGGTACTTTTAGGCCCAATAACGGTAACCTGAATACATATAACGGGCAAACACCTTTTGGAAACTGGAGTTTGAGTGCTGGTGACAATGGCCCGAATGCGCCATTGTGTGTCACGTATTATCAGGTTAAGGTTACTACAGCGCCTGATAATACCAATCCAACATTCACGTCATTTCCGTCCAACATCACCTTGCCTGCGTCCAATGGGCAGTGTACCGCTCCAGTGTCTTGGACAACTCCGACTGCTTCAGACCAATGTGGGGTAACGGTCACTCAAATCGCAGGTCATGCAAATGGAGACGATTTTGCATTGGGTTCGACCACGGTCACCTATCGGGCAGAGGACACTTATGGCAATTTTGTCGATCAGTCGTTTACTGTGACCATTGTTGACACTCAGAATCCGACTATCAGTTGTCCCTCAGACCTTACTGCAAATGCTCCTTTGAACTCGTGTTCTGCTACAGTATCTTACACCACCCCAGCAGCGGCTGATAACTGCTACGCTACTGCATCGTTGCTTTCTGGATCCGCAAGCGGTTCCAGTTTTCCGGTTGGCGTAACAACCGTGGTCTGGCGTGCAACCGACCTGGCAAACAATACTGCCGACTGCTCATTTACCGTCACAGTTTTTGATATCGAAGATCCGCAGATCACATGCCCCAATAATATCAGTACCGTCTCTACTACTGGAAACTGTGGCGCGGTTATCAATTACACTACACCCGTAGGAACAGATAACTGCTCAGGTTCACAGACAATTCTTACTGGAGGATATGCCTCGGGATCCACGTTCCCTTCAGGAAACACTACGGTTACCTATCAAGTAGTTGATGCGTCAGGAAATACTGACAACTGTTCATTTACAGTTAATGTTGACCCAGTTCCAAACGGAGCATTGTCACTTTCCCCATCTCCTATATGTCAGGGAAGCCAAACAGACGTCACATTCACGTTCACCTCTGGTACACCACCTTTCAATGTCACGATCACGGATGGTATCAATACCTATAATGTCAATGGTGTTCAAAGTGGAGATTCTTATTCAGTTACTCCCCCAACAACTGTTACTTACAGCTACACAGCTATTCAAGATGCAACTGGTTGCGTGCGTACTTCAGGTTTTTTGGGTACTGCTCAGGTTGTGGTCACCCCTATTCCTGTGGTAACGTTCACGGGTCTCGATCCGGTGTATTGCGAGACCGAAGCTCCGGTAACGCTTACGGGTAGCCAAAATGGTGGTACGTTCTATAGTCTTGATGCGGCTCTCGCAATTTCCAATACAGGACCCGGTACTGCCACATTCAATCCCGCTGCGGCTGGCCCTACAGGTCCTTACAATATTACCTACACATTCACCGACATCAACAACTGTACTGATAGTCAAACACAGCAGGTTTCTGTTGATGAACAGCCTGCGCCAGATGCTGGTTCGGGAAGTTCTGAATGTGACCTGAACTACACATTTGCAGCACTTCCTTCAGTAGGTACTGGAACTTGGACTTTGGTGAGTGGTCCGGGAACACCTCTGTTCTCCAACATCAATAGCCCAACGTGTACGGTTCAAGTTTCCGCATACGGAACTTATGTGTTCCGCTGGACGGAGGTAAACGGCCAATGTTCCGACTATGATGAAGTTACGGTCAATTTTTACGAGGTGCCAACTCCAAATCCTGGTTTTGGTGGAGGCGAATGTGACCTTGATTTCCAATTTGGAGCAACACCAAGTGTGGGTACTGGAACTTGGACGGCTTCTGGCCCTGGAAGCGCAACCTACTCTCCTGATGCAAGTGAACCGAACGCAGTGGTCACGGTGGATACCTACGGAACATACGTATTCACATGGACCGAAGACAATAATGGATGTACCAACTCAGCCTCTATTTCGGTTCAGTTTGACGAATTGCCAGTTGCGGATGCCGGAAGTGGGGGAGATGAGTGCGATCTTAACTTTACATTCTCTGCCGTTCCATCTGTTGGAAATGGACTTTGGACCGCAAATGGACCAGGATTGGCAACATATTCAAGTGCCTCTGATCCAACAGGAACGGTAACCGTGAGCAACTATGGCACTTACACATTCACTTGGACCGAGACCAACGGCAACTGTTCCTCGGTAGATCAGATAACAGTTAACTTCTATGAGCAGCCGGTAGCAGATGCCGGAGCCGGGGGAAGCGAGTGCTATCTGGATCACACTTTCAGTGCCAACCCAAGTGTGGGCAACGGGCAATGGACTCAAATAAACGGACCTGGAACATCAACATTTGCAGACGATACCGATCCTACTACCTCCGTAACTGTCGATCAGTATGGAAGCTACACTTACACTTGGACAGAGACCAACGGTACCTGTTCCGATTCAGAAACAATTACTGTGGATTATTACGAGCAACCTGTGGCTGATGCAGGAACAGGAGGAGATGAATGTGATCTGAATTTCACATTCAATGGAACGGCCTCAGTAGGTGTGGGTCTTTGGACATCGACAGGCCCCGGAACAGCTACATTTACAAATGACCTTGATGTGAACACGGACGTTACAGTTTCGGCCTATGGCACCTATACGTTTACTTGGACCGAGATAAATGGGACATGTTCTGATGCTGCCTCGGTAACCGTGAACTTCTACGAGCAACCAGTTGCTGATGCAGGTGTTGGCGGTGATGAGTGCGATTTGAACTTCCTCCTTCAGGCAACGCCAAGTGTAGGAACAGGAGCTTGGGCGATGACATCAGGCCCGGGAAGTGCCACTTTCACCAACAGTTCTTCACCGATCACTACTGTAACAGTTGATACTTATGGAACCTACGATTTCACTTGGACCGAAACGAATGGGTCATGTTCAGATTCCCGCTCGGTCAGTGTAAACTTCTATGAGCAGCCTGTTGCTGATGCAGGAACAGGCGGTGACGAGTGTGACTTTGATTTTGTTTTCTCAGCCGTTCCTTCTGTTGGCAATGGCGTATGGACGGCAACAGGCCCAGGAACAGCCAGCTATGTTGATGATACTGACCCCACAACCACGGTTACAGTCTCTCAGTCCGGTACATATACCTTTACTTGGACGGAGACCAATGGAACCTGTGCCGATGACGATATTGTTGTTGTCAATTTCTACGATCAGCCAGTTGCAGATGCTGGTTTAGGAGGAGATGAGTGTGACCTGAATTTCGTTTTCAACGGAACGGCCAGCTACGGAACTGGTACTTGGACCTATAGTGGTCCCGGTAACGCATTCTTCGCTAATGCACACAGTGCTACGACAACGGTAACAGTTGATACTTACGGTTCGTACGATTTCACTTGGACGGAGGTGAACGGGCCATGTTCTGATAATGCTACAATTACCGTGAACTTCTACCAGCAGCCCATTGCAAATGCAGGTCAAGGGGGATCGGAATGCGATCTTGATTTCATTTTCGGAGCAACGCCTTCGGTTGGAAATGGAGTTTGGACCTATTCAGGACCGGGTACTGCGGTCTTCAGTCCTGCCGATACTGATCCCAATGCCACCGTTACCGTGGATGCGACAGGTTCTTACACCTTCACTTGGACGGAGGACAACAACGGATGTACCGATTCTGAAGACATCACAGTTGTGTTCAATCCGCTTCCGGTTGTTTCATTTACTGGACTTGCCGCCAACTACTGTATCGATCAGACCACGCCTGTGCCATTGACCGGAACACCAACCGGAGGTCAGTTCACCGGTTTGGGAATAAGCGGAAACAGTTTTGTTCCATCTGTTGCAGGAGTCGGAACAATCTTCATTACCTACACTTATACAGATGTGAATGGATGTACCGATTCGGAAACACAGAGTGTTGATGTAAATGGACTTCCGGTCGTTTCTTTCACAGGTCTTTCGGCCGAATATTGTGAAGATGATGCAGTTGCTTACACACTTACAGGCTCTCCTGTGGGAGGTAACTTCACAGGCCCCGGCACTTCTGCCAATACGTTTACGCCCGCGGATGCAGGAGCAGGAGTTCACACTATCGAGTATACATATACCGACCCATTCGGGTGTACCAGTTTCCAAGACCAATCAGTAACGATCAATCAGTTACCGGTGGTTTCATTCACAGGATTGGCCCCGGCCTACTGCGCAAATGCCTCCACGGTTCCGTTGATCGGTAGCCCAACGGGTGGAACTTTCAGCGGTACTGGAGTTCAAGGTAGTTCGTTCAACCCCGTTACTGCGGGAGTCGGGTCTCACACTGTTACTTACACCTACACGGACGGGAACGGATGTACAAACAGCCTCAGTCAGCAAGTTACGGTCAATCCAGTACCGCTTCCTGTCATCACACCAAGCGGTATCTCGGAGATATGTGCAGGAGACAATCTGGTGTTGGATGCGGGTTCGGGTTACGCGAACTATAGCTGGAGCAATACCACAAATGGTCAGACAACCACCGTTACAGCGGCAGGAAATTATAATGTTACTGTGACCACGTTCGAAGGATGTACGGCAACATCAGCTGCCGTTCAGGTGGTGGTAAACCAGCCGCCTGTGGTAGATCTTGGTAACGATACGACCATCTGTACAAACTCAGTTTTGACCTTGGATGCCGGTAACCCTGGCTCAACCTACTACTGGTCAACCACGGAAGTCTCTCAGACCATAAACGTGACAACTACGGCCGCTTACACGGTTCAGGTAACCGATGGTAATGGTTGCGTCGGTACAGATAATATCTCTGTTACCGTTGCCGGTCTGCTCGATCCGGTAATTGTGGCCAGTGGTCCTCTCAACTTCTGTTCTGGTGAATGCGTAACGCTTGATGTTGGTGCTGGCTATGCTACCTATCAATGGAGTACGAGTGACCAAGGACAGTCAATTACCGTCTGCAACTCGGATGAGATTGAAGTTACTGTTACAGATCAGTTTGGCTGTAATGGTTCAGATCAAGTGGTGGTGGCCACCATGCAGCTTCCAAATGCCGTTATTTCGCCAAGTGGCCCAATAGAGGTATGTAGTGGAGATTCGGTTACATTGAATGCTACCGCCAACTTCACCAATTACGTTTGGAGTCCTGGAACTCAGAATACTCCTTCGATCGTTGTAACTCAGTCGGGGTCATACTCGGTAACAGTTGAGGATCCAAATAACGGTTGTACGGCAACCTCCGATCCGGTTGAGGTTATCATCAACAGTTCGGTACCTCCGACAATTGTGGCGAGTGGCCCAACCGAGTTCTGTTTCGGAGAAAGTGTGAGCCTGTCTGTACAACCGGGGCCCTATAATTCTTACCTGTGGTGCAGTGGTTCTACCACTCCGTCAATTGTGGTGACGCAAACAGGAGATTATTGTGTAACGGTTCTCGATGCTAACGACTGTTTGGACAGTAGTCTTGTGGCTAATCCTTTGCATGTAGAGGTTTGGCATCCACAGCCTCAACCAGTTCAGCAGGGCGACAGCCTTCTTGTGCCGAATGATCCGTTTGCAAGCTATCAGTGGTTCCTGAATGGTGCTCCTATTGCTGGTGCAACGAACTATATTTATGTCCCAGCAAGCAGTGGAAATTACCGCGTTGAGGTAACGGACGATAACGGTTGTATAGCTACTTCTTATAATCTTGAGTTCACATTTACTGGAATCATGGATCTGGAGGCCAAGTATCAGGTAGAGGTCTACCCGAACCCCACGCTTGGTGAATTTGTGCTTCAGGCCAATTTCGGTGGTACTATGGATGTGACAATTACTCTATCAGATGTTGCAGGCCGAGACCTGCTTGCCCCTGAGTTTGTCTCATCGGTTTCTTCGCTTCGTAGAACCTTTGATATAGCGAGTATGAGTGGTGGAGTCTATTATGTGAAGATAGTTACAGATGAGGGGTCGGTAGTGAAACCGATCATGAAAGGGAACTGACAGATATTATTGAAGTAATGTAGGAACGGCCGGGAAGCACAGATTTCCCGGCCGTTTCTTGCTTTCAATCCTGCGCACGCGTCTTCCAATTTATTACTGAAACACGAATTGTGACAGACATCATTGACTGATGAAAAAATATTAATTTCGGTGGTTCTGATTATAGGTTTAGAAAAGACAACCCCTGAACATGAAAAAACGTATAGCTTTAATTTGTCTTCTGTTTGGTTTTTACGGAATCGGCAAAGCCCAGACCGTATCGCATAGCTATGTTGCTCCGTCCTCTGTCTCAATAGACGGAGCCGGTAACTATGGCTACTCATTGCCCCCGGTCACTTTTTCACAGAGTGATTTTACCGATGGTTGTGCAATTACCGATGTCAATGTCATCATCTCTTGGGCCAAGACCGCTGGAACCTGCAGTAATCCTACTGGAGGATTTTCGAGCCATCAGGAAACAAGTTTCGAGATAGTTGGTCCATCGGGCACAGAAATTCTCGCTATTCCAGGTACTTGGTCTGGCGGTGCCACAACCACTACGGTCATTACCACCTTCAGTGATGGAAATGTCATTCCTTCAGGAACACCGGTTACAGGAACCTTTGGCCCTAACAATGGAGTTCTCGGAAACTACAACGGTACAACTCCTTTCGGAACTTGGAATCTGAATGCAGGAGACAACAATGCCGTGGCTCCGCTCTGTATCAATTACTACACCGTAGAGATAACGACTGCGCCCGACAATACGGCACCTTCACTGACCGTTTCGCCAGACATTACACTCAATGCAGATAATGGAAGCTGTGGTACTACGGTAACTTGGACCCCACCTACTGCGAGTGATCTCTGTGGTGCAACGGTAACCCAAACAGCTGGGCCAACAAGTGGAAGTACTTTCAATGTGGGAACGACCACCGTAACCTATCAGGCAGCTGACCCATATGGGAATGTGACAACCCAGAGTTTTGATGTGACCATTGTTGATAACCAGAATCCGTCAATTGTGTGTCCAGGTACCGTCTTTGCCGGATGTAACCCCGTGGTCAATTACCCATTGCCTACAGCGACAGATAACTGCTCGGGAGTGGTCATAAACCTTACAAGTGGCCCTGCTTCCGGTGGAACATTTACACCTGGAACTACAACGGTTACTTATGAGGCGCAGGACGCATCTGGGAACACCACTCCATGTTCTTTTGATGTGGTAGTAGATACCGAATCGACCGATCCAACCTCTATAACTGCAAGTGCAAGTACCGTATGTTCAGGAGACCCGGTTACTTTGACCGTCAATGGAGGGTCGTTAGGTACAAACGCACAATGGTATTGGTATGTAGGTAGTTGTGGAGGGCAGCTTGTGGCTGCCGGATCAACTGTGACGGTCAATCCACTTACCACAACCAATTATTATGTGCGTGCCGAGGGGCCGTGTAATACAACGGCCTGTGTTAGTGTTCCTGTTAACGTTATCGCTTCGCCAACTGTTGGGTTCAGTGGTATTACAAGTCCTTCAGCCTGCGGTGCCGCAGATGCCACCATCACGGCAATAGCCTCTGGCGGTGCACCTCCATATATTTATACATGGAGCAACGGTTCGGTCGGACCTACAGTTTCGGGATTAACGGCCGGTCCATACGAGGTTTTGGTGACTGATGCCTCTGGGTGTCAGGATTTCTCGTCCGTGAGTTTGAACGACCCAGGCGCCTCGCAAGTAACATTGACAGATAGCGACCCGGATAATGAAATATGCCAAGGAGAGAGTGTGACTTTTACCGCGTCCGGTGCGTTCCAGTATCAGTATTATGTCAATGGTGTTCCGGTTACCACACAGAATCCTTGGGTTACAACCTCACTACAGGATGGAGACATCATCAATGTGACTGGTACGGATTTCAACTTCTGTACGTTTACCACCCCGGCCGTCAACTTTACGGTTCTTGATAATCCTGTGATTGATGAAACAGTCACAGATCCATCGGCCTGTGCTCTGTCGGATGGTTTGATCACTACCAGCGTTTCAGGAGGCCTTCCACCATACGGTTATGATTGGAGCAATGCAGAAACAACACCTAATATCTCGGGGTTACCAGCAGGGCCATATGTTCTTACTGTAACCGATGACAATGGATGTTTTTCAACTGAAACCTATGCCCTAAGCGATCCGGGAGCTTCACCGGTTACACTTGCCAGTAGCGAGGATCCAAACAACGAAATATGTGCTGGCGAGAGCGTGACATTTACTGCTTCTGGGTCAGTTGACTACCAGTTCTTTGTTGATGGTCAGCCAGTGTCCACTACTAACCCGTTTGTAACAAATACCCTTGTCGATGGAGAGTCTGTTGTTGCTACCGGTACGGATGCCAATAATTGTACAGCAACAAGTAATATCATCATTCCGACTGTTAACCCTGGACCGATCGTCTCGTTGATTGTGGATGATGCAGATACAACCATCTGTATCGGAGAGAGCCTTTCATTCTTCGCATCTGGAGGTTTGACGTATGAGTTCTTTGTAGATGGAGTGTCTCAAGGGGCGGCAAGTCCAACATCATTATTTGTCACTTCCTCATTGACGGATGGCCAAGCAGTTACCGTTGTTGCAACCGATGCCAATCTTTGCGGTGTAGAGAGCGATACCATCTTTGTGACGGTGAATCCAAGTCCAACGGTTTCAATTGCAAGCACCTCAGACCCAACCTCATGTGGGGCAACTGACGGTTCAATCATAGCCTCTGCAACTGGTGGAACGCCCAGCTACACGTACAATTGGAGCAATGGAGCGGTTGGCGACACAATTTCATCCTTGAATGCAGGTAGTTACTATGTAGAGGTTACAGATGATGCCGGCTGTACAGCAGCCACAAGTGCATCTTTGAGCGATATTGGGTCGAGCCCGGTAACGCTTACCACTACTTCTCAGAACGATACCATCTGTGGAGGTGAAACAGTAACCTTCACCGGATCGGGGGCATCTACCTATGTCTTCTTTGTCAACGGAATTCAGGTTTCCACCAGCAACCCTTACGTGACCGATACATTGATGGATGGAGACATTATTGCAGTAATGGGCCTTGATACCCAATTGTGTGCTGCAACAAGTGCTCCAGAAGTTTTCACGGTTCATCCCGAAATACAGATCGGAATAGTTTCGTCTATCAACCCATCGGCCTGTGGTGCATTGGATGGTGTGGCAAATACTATTACGATTGGCGGTGTACCTGCATACACGTATTCATGGACCGACCCTTCAAATCAGACCACTCCTATTGCAGTAGGACTTGGAGCGGGAGCGTATAGCGTAACCGTTACTGATGCAAATGGCTGTCAATCCAGCGATGGGGTTTCACTGAGTGATCCTGGAGGTTTTGCCGTATCACTTACAGCATCGCCAAGTGGTCTGACCATCTGCGAGGGAACTGAGATCGAGTTTACAGCGTCCTCAAACGGAAGTGCAACATTCGAATTCTTTGTAGATGGAGTCTCGGTCGGTTCAACAAACCCATATTTGAATTCTACATTGATGGACGGTCAGTCTGTAGCCGTAGTTGGGGTTGACACCAGCAATTGTACAGCTACAAGCCCGAGCAGTACTTATACCGTACTGCCGGTACCTTCAGTTACCCTTACCCTGCCCGCGTTTGCCTGTTCAAGCGTTGATACGGTTCCTTTTGTGGGAGGATTCCCGCTTGGTGGTGACTATACTGTAGTTTACGACAATTATCCAATTGTCGGTGACCTTTTCTTCCCGTCCCTTGCAGGTGCGGGTGCCATCAACGTAGATTATACATACACAGCTGCAAATGGTTGTTCAGCAACCGCATCTGGAGATTATAATGTGCTTCAAGCACCGATTGTCGATCTTGGTAGCGATACAACCGTGTGTGGCATTACGCTTGATGCTGGTTCAGGATACGATTCTTACGCATGGACACCTACAGGCGATTCTACGTCCACCATATTTGTAGATGTCACCGGGGTATATGAGGTCACGGTAACAGATGCGAATGGTTGTGTTGAAACAGATGCCATCGGCATTACAGTTAATCCGATTCCTTCTCCTGCAATTACTCCTGGGCCTGTTGTGGAATTCTGTATCGGAAATTATGCAACCTTGAGTGCTCAACCCGGTTTCACCATCTACGATTGGTCAACTGGTTCTACGGTTGACACTACGTTCGTAACGGCTTCTGATACGGTTACGCTTACCGTAACCAACCAGTACGGTTGTACGGGTACAGCTCAGGTTGTAGCTATTATGAATGAGCCTCAGCCAGGTGCGGTGATAACTTGGGACGGACCACTCGAATTCTGTGTTGGAGATGACGTAACGTTGAATGCGGGTCCTGGTTATGCTTCATATCTATGGAATACAGGTTCCACTACCCAGACGATAAACGCCATTCAAACGGGTGAGTATTGGGTAATTGTACTTGATGGTAATGGATGTATAGACAGTTCAATGGTTGCCGATCCGGTAGACGTGACCGTTTGGGATCCAGAGCCTGTGATCGATATAAATGGTGATAGTTTGACGATAAGCAACGCAAGCGACTTTGTATCATACCAGTGGTATCTAAATGGTTCGCCTATTGCAGGCGCTACAGGTAGCACGTATGATATTGCCGAGACCGGTAGTGGAAATTACAAGGTGTGTGTAGTTGATATGAACGGTTGTGAAGGTTGCTCATTCGTTTACGAGATGACCTGTTGTGTTGGAATTGAAGAAGCCAACTTTGATGGTAATGTGGCGGTGTATCCGAACCCGAACAATGGCCGATTCACGCTTGAGGTCGAGATGGCTCGTAAGATGGATATGACCGTAGGACTTTACGATATGGTAGGTAAAGAAGTATGGCTTGACCAAGACCTTGGTGAGGTAAGCAACCTGCGTAAGCAATATGACCTTACTGCATTGCCTGATGGTGTTTACTTCTTACGCATCTATGCTGATGACCAAATGACGGTTCAGAAATTGGTGAAGCAGAAATAATATCTGAATTTCTAAAAACAAAACGGCCCGCCATTTGGCGGGCCGTTTTGTTTTATAAAGCTTGTGAGATCAGCCTCTCAAGTGATAAGCCTTCGGCTGAACGAATGCTCTGATTCCAGCGTGAGATAGTGTAGAGCCGAGCCCTGAGTTACCTCGGCCGCTCCAAGGAACGTGCGGACTTACGCGGTCGCAGCAGTTCCAGTAAACGGTGCCTGAGTTCATCTCTTCCATAATAGCATCAGCACGGTCAGCATCAAGCGTGTAAACGGCTGATGTAAGACCATAAGGCGTGTCAAGCATTAAGGAAATTGCTTCAGCATCATCTTTTACTTTCTGAATACCGATAATAGGACCGAAACTCTCGTCCATCATCACTTTCATACCATGGTTGACATCAGTAAGGACCGTTGGCTCAAAGTAGTAACCGTTTCGATCAGCCTTTTTCCCTCCAAGCAGGAGCTTAGCACCTTTAGAAACAGCATCGGCAACCTGATCTTCCAACACGGCCATTTGCTGAGGACGCGTCAGTGGGCCGATGAACGTTCCTTCATCGCCAGGTTCGCCCAATTTCATGGTTTTAGCTTCCGCGATGAATGCGTCAACATAATCATCGTAAATGTTCTCCTGAACGTAGATACGCTCAACCGCACAACAGCTTTGTCCGTTATTGTAGAAGGCACCTTCCACGCCAGCAGCTGCGGCCGATTTCACCTCCACATCGTCACAAACATACATCGGGTCTTTTCCGCCAAGTTCAAGACCAACGGGGACCAATTTGCTGGCAACACGCTCTGCGATGTATCTGCCAGTATTGTATGAACCTGTAAAGAAGTAACCGTTCAACGGAAGGTTGAGCAACGCTTCACCAGCGTCTTTTCCACCAACAACCACGTGGAACACATCTTTCGGAACACCTGCCTGCCAAAGCATCTCTGCCATGTTCAACCCAGTCAACGTACTGAATTCTGAAGGTTTATAAAGCACCGCATTTCCACCTATAAGTGCTGGAACGAATACGTTCACTCCGACAAGGATCGGGTAGTTCCAAGCAGAAATGTTGGCGATGATGCCAAGTGGTTCGTAAACGATCTTTTCGCGTGTAGCGCCTTCCGAAACCATCCATTCTTCGGCAAGATATTTCTCGCTGTTCTCAACGAAGAACTTGCTTCTGCCAATGCCACCATTGATCTCGCCTTTGGCCTGACCTACAGGCTTACCAACTTCAGCAGAAAGATCGGCAGCGATCTTATCGGCATTGGCCAACATCAACTCGTTGAACTTCGCCAAACAAGCGATACGGTTTTTTAAGGGAACTTTCGCCCATGCTTTCTGAGCCGTTTTGGCAGCTTCAAATTTCTGTTGAATGGAAGCTGCGCTGTCTTCCTGCACTTCCTTGATGACCGCTTCCGTAGCGGGATTGATAATTTTCATTTGTGTTAGTTTTTATACAAGGTGTCAACCCTTTTTGTCCCCCTTTGGGGGATTTAGGGGGCAGAATGATAGAAATGTGTCAATGATCTTAAATGGGTCGATGAGTGCATCGCCCAGCGTGTGGAAAAACTCAGGGTGCCACTGAACGCCCATGATCTTTCCCGGTTCCGCACTCTCGTGGATGAAAGCTTCGAGGATTCCATCTTCCTTACAGTAAGCTTGTGGCAGAAGTCCTTTGCCAATGTCTTTTGCGGCCTGATGATGAACCGAATTCACCATCGGATTTTCAGCACCTGCGTAAAGCTTTTCCATGAATGAGCCTTCCACGAATCGGACGCCATGATGTACGCGGTCGTACTCGATCGCATCGCGATGCTTGATGCTTTCTGGTCGTTGAGTGTCAATGTCCTGAAAGAGTGTTCCTCCGTAAAAAGCATTCATTACCTGAAAACCTCTACAGATGCCAAGAACCGGCTTTCCTTCCTTCAGAAAAAGCTCCATCAGTTCCAGTTCGTACTCATCACGGATGCGGTCTCCGAGCCATCTTCCGATAGGTTTTTCTCCATACGATTCTGGCGCAAGATCAGAACCACCTTGCAGCACAAGACCGTCCATTTCCTTCACAAAAGCAAGCTTTTCAGCTTTTGGAAGTTCAGGAATGAGGATGGGCAGAACATTCGGTCTGGCCACGTAAGCGGCCATATCGTTTTCGATATATGAAAGGGTTTTCGGTCCGAAAGTTGTCCTGTCAAGGTCAGGATGAAAAAAGCACGCGGAAACACCTATTTTGATCATGCCGCAAAGATAAGCCCGCTTTCATCCCCCGAAGGGTGAATTTTGAAGAATGTCAATTAGAATTCAATAAGATTTACGCACGCACGTTGGTTAACTTTATCAGCACTTGAAAAGACTCATTTTCATACTGTTTGTGGTTGTCTTCCACAGCTCGCTTCAAGCACAGAATGTGAAGTGGGAGGGAACCACGGTCAACTTCGGCAATGTAACCGATTGGAACAGTCCTCCAGCCACATTCAGGTTCAAAAATACTGGAAGCAAGAAGTTGATGTTTCTGCCTCAACGGCATGGAAGGGAGGTGTTGGTGAGCTACCCGAACAAGAGTTTTCAACCTGGTGAAGTTGGAGAGATCACCATTCGATATTACACCTCGGAGACCGGGTCATTCTCATTTACGGTTGAGGTTTACTCGAACGCTTCGGATAGACCGGAGAAACTGACCTTGAAGGGAAACATCAAGAGCATTTATGCCAATGCGTTGACCGCTTGTCCTTCGTTTCAGGATCCTGCACCAGTGAAGGGTTCAGAACCGAATGTGGTTCAAGTGGTGGATGCGGCTACTGAACGCCCGATCGTGAATGCACGTGTAGAGATCTTTGATCGCGGCATACGCAAGAACATGAACGGGACCAACTTGGAGGGTGTTTCTGTGAGCTGGATAGAGCCTGATAAGTATACGGTTGTGGTGTCGAAGGACGGTTACGAGAAGAAGGAGGAAGACGTGACGTTCACCAAGCGCGACCGAACGCATGTGGTATACCTCGATCGGAAACAGGTCGAGCCTGAATTGGATGAGGAAGAAATAATGGCTTCCATGAATGACAGGTGGGAAGAGCCTGAAGCGGTTTCTGAGTCCAAACCACAAGTATCAGAACCAGAACCGATCGATCTGGGAGTGAATTTGAATGAGCAGATCGAGGAAGAAACGCCACCGAAACCTGAACCAACGGAAGAAGTTGATCTTGGCATTTCCACAAACGATCAATGGGAAGATCCTACAGAAACGACAACCGAAGAAGTTGTTCCAAATACCGAAGAGGAAAGCGGATTCGATCTTGGCATAAATACGAATGACCAGTTTGATGAGCAGCCGCCTGAACCTGAGCCCGTTGAAGAAGTTCGGGCAGCGGAGGAAAGAACACCTGAACAGGTTGAGGAAATGATCGAGGCGGCTTTTGCTGATGCTGAACCGATTACTGTAAGCGATCAGCCGACAATGCGAAGTGAGCCAGAACCGGAATTCTCCGAAACCAAGTTTAAACCAAATAATGTTCTATTGCTGCTGGATGTTTCTGGTTCGATGAAGGATGACAATAAGATGGAGAAGCTCAAAGCATCTATCCGAAGGTTGGTAATGATGCTTCGCGAAGTGGACGTTCTCACCCTCATTGCGTACAATTCCACATCTTGGGAAGTGCTGCCGCCAACACCAGTCACCGATAATTCGGCCATCGTTTCGCTTGTTGACAGCCTTGAAGCAACGGGCTACACAAACGGGGTGAAAGGTATGGAAACAGCCTACGAAAGTCTCGAACAGCAACTCATTGAAGGTGGAAATAACCAGCTGATCATTGCCACGGACGGCAAATTCAACTCATCTAAATTCTCAGAAAAGGATGCCGTTCAAATGGTGAAGGACAATTCAGATAAAGGTATTGTACTGTCGATCATCGGTTTTGGAGACGATAAGGAAGCTGCCCGATTGATGCGTAAACTCGCCAATCTCGGTGGTGGAAGTTTCCTTCAAGTGGATTCAGATCAAGATCCGACCGAACTCTTAGCGGATGAGATCAAACTCCGTTCGGTGAAATAAAAAAGCCGACACATTTCTGCATCGGCTTTTTCAATTTCGTTCAGAAACGATCAATGATCGTGACCGTCTCCGTCTTTATGTTCTGCTGGTGCAGCAGCGGGAGCATTCACACTTCCTTTGATGGTGAGAACCTTTGTTGCTTCGCTTGCATTCGAAGTAAGTGTAACTGTTTTTGTGAAGTTTCCAGTACGCTTGGTATCGTAATGAACTTTGATCACAGCTGATTTACCAGGAGCGATCGGCTCTTTTGGCCAATCTGGAGTTGTACATCCGCAAGATCCTTTCGCGTTGGAAATGATCAATGGCTCTGTACCGACATTGGTGAATTTGAACTCGCGGTTACCGTCCGAACCATTTTCGATGGTCCCGTAGTCGATGGTTTCGCTCTCAAATTTGAAAGCCGCACCGCCTGCCGCTTCTTCTTGGGCAAACGCGAAAGTTGTTGTTGCGAATAGCGCAACCAAGGCAAAGAATGTGTTTTTCATCGTTTTGATTTTGGTTAGACTGATGAACGGCAAGAATAATGCCGAGCGCCAAAGGTCGCAGAAAATATTTCTCAGAATGTCATATTGGGCAACAGAAAGCAAATTTCCTTCGATTTCAGGTTTCTACATACGTTTTCAATCCTGAAAGGCTGAGGGAGAAACCTCTTTCAATGGCTTCGCGATATTGCCAGAATACGAACGGAGCAAGCAGTCCAGTCATGGTCAGACTTGAGTAATACTCGGTCTTTCCATTCGGCAGTTCGGTCAATTCCTGCGTTCGGTCGGTTTTCAGAAGGATGCCGTAATTGATGCCATACCGCAATTTTTTCGGTGGATTTATTTCGAAGAAACGTTCGGTCTGATGCGTTGGTTTCCGGTTCGGGAACATCTTCGCGTACATCGTGATCGGCCCTCCGACCTCGAATTCGCATTTCACTTTCGGACAGAACTCGTTCCAAAGATGGTACTTGTCAAAGTCGGTGATGGCATTCCAGACCCGATCGATGGAAGCATCAAAGACCGCAGTATGGATGATAGGCCGCGACATTAATGTTGGATCTCGTAAGCCGCTCTGGCCAGGTCTTCGCGATGGTCTGGATGTGAAATATCGATCAGAAGCTTGGCGCGTTCGGCCAGTGTTTTTCCATACAGATTGGCCACACCGTATTCGGTAACCACATAATGAACGTGTGCCCGTGTTGTAACAACTCCAGCACCTGATTTCAGCACAGGAACGATCTTGCTTTCACCATGCTTGGTGCTGGATGGCAACGCGATGATCGGTTTCCCACCTTCAGAAAGCGATGCGCCTCGGATGAAATCCATCTGTCCGCCAACGCCAGAAAAGATGCGATGGCCGATGCTGTCTGCACAGATCTGCCCCGTAAGATCCACCTCGATGGCACTGTTGATGGCCGTTACTTTCGGGTTGCGGCTGATGACACGCGTATCGTTCACATATTCTGACGAAAGCATGTTCACCAACGGATTGTCGTCAATGAAATCATAAATGAGGCGGCTGCCCACAACAAACGAGGAAATGATCTTTCCTGAATGCTTCTTCTTGTATTTGCCCGTGATCACTCCTTTTTGCACCAATGGCAGAATGCCATCCGAGAACATTTCGGTGTGAATACCAAGATCTTTATGATTCTCAAGCGAAGCAAGAACTGCATTGGGAATGTTGCCGATGCCCGTTTGCAATGTGGCTCCGTCTTCTACAAGCTCTGCAATGTTGCGGCCGATCGCTATTTCCGTTTCGTTCAGTTCGCCAGCAGCCACTTCATAGATCGGTTCATCATGTTTTACCAGATAATTGATGTTCCCAACATGTATCAATCCATCTCCATGGGTTCGCGGAATGTGTTTGTTCACCTGTGCAATCACCGTTTTCGCGGCAAGAACAGCCGCTAACGAAACATCAATTGATGGCCCAAGCGAGCAGTAGCCGTGCTCGTCAGGTGGGGAAACAGAGATCAACGCGACATCTATCGGAAGAATACGGTCTTTGAAAAGCCGTGGGACTTCACTCAGAAAAACGGGGATATAACTTCCATGCCCGTGCTGAATGGATTTGCGCATATTCTGGCCGATGAACATGCATTTGACCTTGAAAGCATCTATCGAATCATCTGCGTAAGGAGCTGGCCCTTCCGTATGGATCTGATAGATGGTCACATCACGCAGTTCATCTTTTCGCTCAACGAGTTTGGCGATAAGATGCTGCGGGGCGGCCGCTGCCGAATGAATGAAAACGCTGTCACCCGAACGGATGTGCGCCACCGCGTGTTCTCCAGAAATGCTCATGCACCGAATTTACAGTGCCTTCTTGTACAAGGCAAGAAACTCGTTGCGCGAAACAGGTTTTGGGTTGTTCGGATGGCAGAAATCGGCAAATGCAAGATCGGCCAACGGCTCCAAGTGTTCTTCTTTCACGTCAATGCCCGAAAGTCGGGTTGGAAGTCCCAAACGCTCGTTGAGTTTGAAAAGCTCATCAATGAGTTGTGTGCCATTACCATTTTTCAAGCCGAAAGCGTGTGCCATGGCCTCAAAACGGTCTTCAAAACCAGCTAAATTGAATTCCATTCCGTACGGGAGGTTGACCGCGTTGGCCAGACCATGATGCGTATCGAGCAACTGCGAAAGCGGATGCGCCAGCGAGTGAACCACTCCCAAACCTTTCTGGAAAGCCACGGCTCCCATCAAACTGGCAAGCATCATATCGGCACGCGCCTGCTCATCCTGTCCTTCGTGTGTGGCTTTTTCAATGGATTTGCTGATGAGTTTGATGCCCTCAAGCGCAATTCCATCGCACATCGGGTGGTAATTCTTAGCTACGTAAGCCTCCATGTTGTGGGTGAGTGCATCCATTCCCGTGGCGGCTGTTACAAACGGTGGAAGTCCGAATGTGAGACTTGGGTCTGCAAAAACGCGGCTTGCCAACAACTTCGGTGAGAAAAGTATCTTCTTCTGATGCGTCACATCATCCGCAATGATGGCGCTTCGGCCAACCTCACTTCCTGTTCCGCTTGTGGTCGGCACGGTAACGAAGTAAGGAACTTCCTCTGTCACATACTGGTCGCCACCGATCAGGTCGTCATAATCAAACAAGTCGCGATGATGGTTGATGGCCAATGCAATGGCACGCGCCACATCCAGACCAACGCCACCGCCAACACCTACAATGCTATCGCAGTTGGCTTCGGCAAATGCTTTTTTGCCATTCAACACGTCCGATTTCACGGGATTCTTGTGCATCTCGGCATAAACGGTCGGTTCTAGACCGATCTTCTTCATGTCTTCCACAATTTCGAGGAAGAATGGAAGCGTTGCCACAACAGGATCGGTCACGACCAACGGCCGCATTTTTCCTTGATCTTTCAGATGCTGTGGAAGTTCTTTGATAGCGCCCGTTCCGAAGCGGATAACGGTCGGGAAATTGAATTGGACGACTTGACTCATGTTAATTTCGAACAGATAGATTTTAAAACTGTAAAACTATTGCTCCAATGATCTGTATATTCGTCCTATCCAAAACAAAAATGATGAAGTTTTTAACCGCCCTTTCCATCGCAGCACTTCCATTCTTCGGTATGGCTCAATCCGTTGACCAACAGGTGATTGCAAGCGCTGGCGAGCATTTCGATAATGGTACCACCCAACTGAGTTGGACGCTTGGCGAAGTGATGATCGACACGTATGATAATGGTACAAACATCCTTACACAGGGTTTTCACCAGACAGAATTGACGGTTACGGCCATTGAGGAAACTTTGGCCAACATCCGCATGAACCTTTATCCGAACCCAACTTCGGAGTTTTTGAACATCGACTTGGGGAACAACGACAAGGACATCAATCTACAGTTGTTTGACATGAGCGGTAAGCTTATTCATCAAGCGGTGATCTATGCTTACCAAAACCGATTTGTACTCCCAATGAATGAGGTGGCTACTGGTAAGTACTTGGTGCAGATGCGTACAGATGATGGTAAGTTCAATACCACGCACAGGGTGCTGAAGGTTGGTCTGAGTGACTGAGAATATTGAACCGAATTGAAAGCCGCCTAACTGGGTGGCTTTTTTTATGCTTTGATTTCTGGGTCGATTTCAATCATGGTGAGTTGCGCTGCAGCACACAATTTCGCTTCGCCATCTTTTACAATGAAAACATCTGAACGGCAGACCGTCAATGTTTTTCCATACTTCAAAACCTGACCTTTTCCTATGAGTTTTTCGCCAGCTCCAGGCCGAAGAAGATTCAGTTTGAACTCCACGCTCAGCACCATCGAATGTTCTTTCATCAGCGAAAGACTGGCATAACCTGCGGTGTTGTCGGCCACGGTGCTGATCACGCCAGCATGGAAAAAGCCATTCTGCTGCGTAAGGTTTTCGTTGAACGGAACATGAATTTCGCAATAGCCAGGTTGTACGTCCACCAACTCAGCTCCAATGTGTTGCATGAACTTCTGCGAAGCAAAGCTCTGTTCGACCTTGCTTTTGTAATCAGGGAATTGGGCTTGGAAATGCATAATGGGATCATTCAATCGGGTCATGCAACCTGAGTTCGTTGATGTTCCTGAAGTCAACCGTGTTGTGCGTCATTAGAGATAGGTCGTTCTCCAAAGCGGTTGCCGCAATGATGGCATCGCCCAATGACAACCGTTTTTTCTGGCGGAGTTTGATGGCGCGTGAAGCGATTTCATCTGTCAGGTCGATAATTTCAAACTGTTGGAACAAACGTTCGAGCAACAACTTTTCCTGCATTTTGAGTTTATGATAGCCCAAAGCTTCGATCTTACTTATGACCGAAACGACCGATGCATTTTGACCGATCAGATCACGGAGCCCTTCATGTTGCGGTCGGCAGGCGTAAATGATAATGTTGGTATCGAGCAGGAACATGTCGGTCAGTCGAATTTGCGGTCTTTCCGCTCATTGCGCTGCCAGTCAGTTGGGTCTTCGATGTCCGAAAATCCATGCTTCTTTGCCAGTTCGTCCAAAATGGCCTTGACCTCTTTTCCACGATATGCTGATGAAGGCTCCTTCACCGTGTTTTCTGTGGATGAACCTTCCTCTGAAATACGGATCAGTTTCAGATCCATCAGGTCTTTCAGCAGTTTCTTGGCCTTTGGGTTCAGAATGTCAATACGGATGGTTTCCATGATTCTAAAGATACAGCTAAAGAACGGGGATTGTAGAGGTTAGTTGCGCGGCAAAACTCTTTTCGACCTTGTTCTTGAAATCAGGGAATTGGGCTTGGAAATGCATTTTTCAAATGAAAAATAGAACGATTAAAATTAGAATCACGGTTGCACCAATAAGATTTACCGTTATGGAGGATTTAATCAGTACCTGAAAAAAGTAGTCTACGGCCAAGCAGATGGCAAGAAATGGGACAACGGAGATTACCCATGTCATGCCCCAAGCCTCATCAGCGACCAATGAATCATAAGAGCCAACTGAGTAGGCAACTAACCAGATTAGACAAACACCTGTTGCTACATTTAAAACGGTTGGTTTGTACCAAGGGCTCTTCAATACGGTTGAGTTATTATATGATTTCAAAACACCTCTTGGTTTCCCAATTCATTTAGATTGTCACGGTGATTGTTCCGTCTGTTTCCATTTCAATCATGAATTCTCTGAATTTCTCATGTACAGAATTGATCTGCTGAATATTCTCGTCCATCATATCGATCAACCTGTTGCTTGAAACATTGCCGAGGTTGATTTTGATGAGTTTTGAAGGTGTTTGCTTCAGAAGATAACTGTTCTTGAAATCGCGGTCTTTTGTAATCAAAATGAGTCTGCTTGCGTCACAATAATCTGCAATGTCCCTATCCTTTGTGTGATAACCTTCCAAGACGTTATTTACATGTTGACATTCGAAACCAAGCTTAACGATATGCTTGGAAAGCCGCATCGGAATATGCACATCGCACAGAAACCTCATGTATCAGACTATCCTGTTGGTCTGAGATTTTCACCGGAAACCGATAGCCGCGCGAATTGGATGCATGCTTGAAGGTCCTCCTTTTCAAGTTCAGGATGGTCTGATAGGATTTCCTGTTCGGTCATTCCAGAACCGAGCAGGTCCAACACCACTTCCACGGGCCAACGCATACCCCGAACTACGGGTTTGCCGTGGCAGATCTCAGGGTCGATCGTGATTCGTTCAATTCGTGTGTTCATGATTCTAAAGATACAGCTAAAGAACGGGGTTTGCGGAGGTTAGTTGCGAAGCAAAGATTTGTCGAGCCTTGGTTTTGTAATCAGGGAATTGAAGTGGAAAATATTTAAACATCACTTTTACAATCCTTACAGAAATAGTTTGGTGTCAAATTTCCCAACGGTATTCCGAAAGCAATTGAGAAAAACATCAGTGGAGCGTAGAGCTTTTTTCGTTTGCCATAGCCAATGTCAATATTCTTAGAGCCACAGTTTGGACATACTTTGTCAACTTTCTCTGGTTTCAAAATATCTTCAATCACAAGAGAACTTGCCTCATGGTCTTTTTCGTTGATGATAATCTGTATTCCAGATCCTAAAATGCCATTGTGACTTGGCAATAGGCTCGTGAAATGTTCATTCGTTAAGAAGCAATCTATTCCAGCTTCAGTTAACCTCGCTTTAATTAGATGCGCTTCCGTTAGGCTGTTGCTCGTCCACAGGCGAACAGTTCTTTCGTTGACTGGCTCCTTTTTTTCGTTCACATCAAATAATCTCAAAATATCTTTTGGTTTCCCAATCGGTAACGGCTTTCGAGAATTCGCGCCATTCCCACTCGCGGGTAGCAACGAAGTGATTCACGAATTCCTCACCGAAAAGCTCTTTCGGAATGTCTGAGTTCTTCATTTGCTGCGTGGCATCCCAAAGGTTTTTGGGAAGCGTGCCAGCGCCATTGTCGCGGTAGCCGTTGCCGATGGTTTCTGGCACCTGAAGTTTCAGGTTTTTCTCAATGCCGTACAATCCTGCGGCAAGACAAGCACTCATCGCGATGTAAGGATTGGTATCTGAACCAACCACACGCGTTTCCAATCGGCAGGATTTTTCTCCGCCAGGAAGTGCACGCAAAGCAACCGTTCTGTTATCGGCTGCCCATGTAAGCGTGGTCGGAGCCCAAGCACCTTCAACCAAGCGTTTGTAGCTGTTTATGGTCGGAGCGATCATGGGCAGAATGAACGGCAAACAGGCCAATTGTCCCGCCATATAGCTTTCCATCAACTTGCTCATGCTCTTGTTGCCCTTAGCATCATGGAAGAGGTTCACTTTTTCATCCCAAAGGCTTTGGTGAATGTGACCGCTACAACCAGGCAGGTTTGGGCTGATCTTGGCCATGAATGTTGGCATGATGCCGTGCAGATGCGCAATTTCCTTTACGCTGGCTTTGAACAGTACCGCACGGTCGGCAGCTTTCAGAATGTCTCCGTAAAGAATGGCCGCTTCATAAACGCCTGGCCCCGTTTCGGTGTGCAAGCCTTCCAGCGGAACATCAAACTCATCCAAGTATTCAAACAGGTCGTTGAAGAATTCCTTTTCCTGCGAGCTGCGCAGAATGGAATATCCGAACATACCTGGGGTCAGCGGTTGTGGTTTCACGAAATCGATGTCGCGAAGGCTGTCAGCATCTTCACGGAAATTGAACCACTCAAACTCCTGCGAGAAGAATGGTCGGAAGCCCATTTTCTCCGATTTTGCTTTGACGGTTTTGAGTAGGCTTCGCGGGCAAACTCCCAATGGGCCTTCCTTTTCATTCACAAAATCTGCCAAGAAGAACGGCACGTCATTGTCCCACGGAACTTGGCGGAAAGTGCTCAGGTCAATTCGCGCTTGCGCATCAGGGTAACCTGTGTGCCAACCCGTGTAAGTGGCATTGTCGTAAGCTACGTCTGAACTGTCCCAACCGAAGACCACATCGCAGAAACCGAAGCCGCTTTCAACGGCCGAGAGGAACTTTTCCTTGCGCATCAGTTTGCCACGCAAAACGCCATCAATGTCTGTAATGGCAAGTTTCACCTTATTGTGATCTGAGTTGCGAACCTCGTTCAGAATGTGTTCGCGAGATAGTTCCTTTTCGTTCATTTTTGATTAATGATTATTGACATGAATTAGCCACAGATGCACGGATTTTCACAGAAGGAACACAGATTGAAATTATTTCAGTGAAAATCAGTGTTAATCTGTGCATCTGTGGCGATAAAATGTATTGTGGTTTTGAACTTTACAAACTTCGTCAACTCCATCAACTCCATCAACTCTTTCGAATTTCGGATTTCCGATAAGCGAGTTTGTATGCTGTGAATGATCCTGCTAAGATCGCCAAGAAAATGAGCGCCAGTTGCAAGTTGTAGTAACTCATGGCCACCATCGAAATGCTGGCAATGATCAACGCCAAAGCAGGAAAAATAGGGTAGAGCGGAACACGGAATGGCCGTTCCATGTCGGGTTCGTTCTTGCGTAGCACGAAGAATGAGACCATGGAAATGATGTACAGTGCCAATGCTCCGAAACACGCAATAGTGATGATCTCTCCAGTCTTTCCTGTCATCAAGGCAATAATGCCAATGACCATGTTGAAGATGAGGGCGTTGGCCGGGGTTTTGAACTTGGAATGCACTTTCCCTAACGCTTTTGGCGCAAGGTTCATTCTTCCAAATTCATACGTGGCACGGCCTGATGCGAGAATGATTCCGTGAAAAGAGGCGATCAAACCGACCAGCCCAATGGAAATGATGAGATGATACCAAACACCTGATTGTCCGACCACATGGCCTATGGCCAACGGCAGCGGACTGTCTGACATGTTTCCTTCGGCATCGTAAACAATGGCTTCCCAACCTGCCACGCCAACAGACGAAGCAAATGTGAGAATGCACAGAACCACTAACGTGAGAATGGCCGAACCGAAACCGATAAGCACATTCTTCTGTGGGTTCTTGGTTTCCTCGGCCACGTTGGCGACTCCTTCAATCGCCAGGAAGAACCAAATGGCAAATGGAATGGCGGCAAAGATTCCTGGAATTCCATTCGGGAAAGCGTTGTGCTGGAGGTTTGCCACCTCAAATTCTGGAAGTGTGACTCCTGCGAAAATGAGCAGTTCCGCAACTGCCAGAATGGTGATGATCAATTCGAACGTGGCTGCGGCTTTTACACCTGCAATGTTCAATCCTGTAAAGAAGAAATAGGCCAAAATCGCCAACCACGGGATTTCAATACTCGCACCAGCAATCTCAATAAAAACGGGTTCGGTTTTAAGGAACAGATTGAAGTATGCGCCAATCGCGGCAGCAATAGCTGGCGGAGCAAACACAAACTCAATGATCTGTGCCATACCGCCCAGAAAACCCCAGTTTCGGCCAAGCGCTCTATCAGCATAATCGAATGCGCCACCCGCTTTCGGAATGGCACAGGCCAGTTCCGTATAGCTGAACGTGAACGTGACGTACATGATAACGATGAAGAACGTGGCAATCGCCAAGCCCAAGGTTCCGCCTTCGGCCAAGCCAAGATTCCAACCGAAATACATGCCGGAGATGACGTAGCCAACGCCCAATCCCCAAAGCATCAAAGGGCCAAGCGTGCGTTCTAATTTTGGTGAATTCTCCATAAACCAGTTTAAGTCGTCACCCTGAATTTATTTCAGGGTCTCAAACCAATTTCCAGCAGATGCTGAAACGAGTTCAGCATGACAATCAACTTGAATGTGGTTTGAATTCCGCCTAATTTAGACAAATTGCAACCACACACGGAATGAGCATGGAAAACAAAGACATCATTGTTTACGGAGCGTACGGATATACAGGTGAACTGATTGTCAGACGCTGTCAGGAATTGGGAATCAAGCCGCTGCTTTCTGGTCGGAATGAAAGCAAGCTGAAGCCTGTTGCCGAAAAATACGGAATGCCATACCAAGTGGCTGATCTGAAAGCCGATGATCTGGACAAGTTACTCGCTGGCGCGAAGGTGGTGATACATGCTGCCGGGCCGTTCATTCACACATCCAAACCGATGGTGGAAGCGTGCATTCGGAATAAGGTTCATTACACGGACATCACGGGAGAGATTGCGGTTTTCTCTCAGGCAAGAAAGTATGATGAACAGGCGAAAGCTGCTGGTGTGATGGTTTTGCCTGGAACAGGTTTCGATGTGGTGCCGAGCGATTGTTTGGCCGCTCACATGAAATCGCGCATGGAAGATGCGGACGATCTGGTGTTGGCGTTTTACGGAACTGGAGGGGCTTCGCGAGGAACGAGCCTGACGGTTGTGGAAGGTCTGGGCTATGGCGGAACCATCCGAAAAGAAGGAAAGTTGAAACAGGTTTCAGATGCGTATGATGTGAAACGCTTCGATTTTGGCCCGAAGAACATGACGGCTGTTACCATTCCGTGGGGTGATGTTTACACCGCTTTTTACAGCACGGGAATTCCGAATATCACGGTGTATATGGGTTTGCCTAAGAAGGCGATTGATGGCATGAAATGGGGCAAATGGTTCGGTTGGTTGATGCGCACCGAATTTGTGAAGAACCGTGCCCGCGCCAAGATCAAAGCAGGTCAGGCAGGTCCAACGGATGAGCAACGGGCAAAAGCTGCAACTTATCTGATCGGAACGGTTACCGACAAGAGCGGAAAATCGTTGACCTCAACCATCAAAACCCAGGAAGGCTACACGCTCACGGCCATGACATCCGTTCACATCGCGCAGCAGATTTTACAAGGAAATTTCAAAACTGGCTGGCAAACACCGAGTTTGGTTTACGGTAAGGACCTGATCTGTGAGGTGAGTGGAAGTCAGTTTGAGGATAATTGATCCAGCATAGCGCTTACTTGCGTTTTATCATTATCCCTTTCTGCAATGTTACATCGGCATATGGGTAGCTAAGGTGGATGGAAGGAGAAAGATTTCTTATCGCATGTGGTAATGTACAGGGAGTAATTAATTCAAAATGGTTTGGGTACAGGACAAATTCATCGTATTCGATTCTCGTCTCACAATTATCATATTGTTCCATGGCCCAATGGTAAGACATTGTGTCTAAACCAAAACTGGTATCGGCAAACAGTTCAGTCAAGTCCGATCTAGCCTTGTCAAATTGATTCTTTCGATTCTCTTGCAATTCCTGAGCGAATTCGGGACTTATCTCAATTACGTCTGTCAGTCTCAGTGCCACTCCTTTTACAGTAGAGTAATTGAAATAATCGGTCCATTGCGTACAATAAGCTCCGCATCCTTCTGCATTGATAGTGAAAGAAAGAATACCATTAGCATTGTAACTCACCTTAAAGTCGGTGAACGTGATTTGTTCTTTTGACCATTCAACTATGGATGTTTCTACAGGTAACCCTTTAAAAGATTCGTACGTGAATCTGTCTTTGATGTCAGTATTTAGGAGAGAGTCTAATTCTTCGTTCCCTGTCCTTATTATTGGGTAATACAATTTGTCACGGACGAGGAAATTGTACTCCTGTGAACCTATCAAGTGCAACGTGTCTATTCTTACGGTTTGGCAAGTTCCCCCAATGTGGGTGAACACCAGGAGAAAGATAAACCATGCTTTCATGTTTCGATATAGTTTATTCCTGATGCTTGAAACTCTTCCTGAAAGGCAACAGAAAACCCACCCCGAAATTGACATTGAGAAGGTAGTAGGTCATGAGGCGGGCTTCGGCATGGGCTCGGAGGTCTTGTTGCTGCGTGCCGCGTTCAATGCCGTTGTCAAGACCTTGGAAATAAGGCGTGAAACCCAACGGCACAAATCCGATCTGAATGGCCGACCGTAGCACGAGAAAATCCCACAGAATGCGCTGACGACCGAATGTGATGGACATGGAAGGCGTGAAGAACCGCTGCGAAAAGGAATGCGCCTGATCGGTGTTGTCATCCACGGGGCGCACACGGACATCCAATAGCATCAGGTCGAACTTGGCATAATTGCCCACGGGCGCAATGCCGCCCTTGCTCGGATTCTGGAAAACCTTGTAGTTGATGCCGTAACCGTAACCGAAAAGGCGTGCATGATCGAACCGTGGATCGATGTTCGGCACCAGCAGATCCGCGTAGTTCTTGTCCTGCCATTTGTATTGCATTCCCGTGGTGAACACATCGAACGTGAGGCCGATGGTCCCATTGCGGGCGATCACGTAATCGAGGTCGGTGGTGGAACGCACATTGAAACTGAATGTGTTGAGCCCTTGGTTCATGTTGTGGTTCGGGTTGAAGAGCGCATTGAAAAAACTGACATCACCCGTAATGAGGAATTTGCGTCCCATGTAGCCTGGGGCTTGACCGGAACAGTTTATGGAGTTTACAAAGAGATAGAGAAATAAAGGGAAAACGCTCCAAAAGAGATCCCTCACGTTGCTCGGAAAAGCAAAATCGAAAGAGGTTGTTTCCCTGACTGCCTGCCCTGAGCTTGTCGAAGGGGAGGAAGGGGCTCTTTGACAGCGCCCAGCAATTACATTCGATATGTAATTCAGGCATGTCATCCTTTCTGTTTCGGTTTGCGTTTCATCTGCCACAGCGAATCGTAAACGCTGCTGTTGATCATGTCCCGCGCATCGCGCCTACGGAAATTGTTGTAGTTGATGAGCACGGGTTCGCCCGTTCGTAGATTGAAGGCGATGCAGTAATAATAGGTGTCGTAGTTCGGCCTTGCCAAGTAGTAAACGGCAAACGGAATGGCAGGCGGAATGAGCGCGTAGAGCAGGTAGAAATACATCAGCGGCTTGTTCTCGCGGTAGTTGATCACACCCGTCCACGCGAAATATTCTGTTCCGTAAACCGAGATGATCCGATCGATCTCCGATTCAGGCATGTTCACCATTGCCACATCTATTTGGTTGAATCGGGCATCGATCCACTCGTTCAGGAACGTGATGTCGTTGAAGGTTTCCACGTGGGAAGAATCGAGACCGGAACGGTCGATGATCCGCATATCCAGATTCAGCAGTTTGGATGAGCGGTCGATCTGTTCCAACAGTTTTGCCTTGGCCGATTCGGAATGCAGGAACTTGTGCTGGCGTTTTTTGCGGAGGTCGAGTTTGGCGTAAGTGGGCGAGACCATCACCACTTTTTCGGCACCCACGGCAAATCCGTGGTTCTTCAATTGCCGAAATTCTTCATTGTTCTTTTTCTGGATCTCACCCAGCGAAGACGCATCACGATTACTGCCCCATTCCTGATGTTCCAGTTCATCAAACCGCTTGCGGAATGCCTCATCCTTCTCAAACAGATCCACCAGCGCGTAGGTGATCATCGTGAGTTTCGGATTCTCCTTGCTCTTCTGTTTCAGTCGGTCGTACTTGCTTTCGATGGCCGTGGTGTCGGGCGTGTCCCATCCTTCGGACGGACGGCTTTGCGCGAACATTCCGGGAACGTGATAATTCCGCATCAGATCCTTCAGTAGGTCATCGGCCATGTTCCTCAGGTCTTCGTCTTCTGGAAATTCTTGAGTCAGGTTCCAGATGTAACCGATGCCGAGCACACAGAGTTCTTCGGGTTTTAATCGATAAAAGAGGTGATAGACCTGCTGCGATTCACCCTCAATTTGTGAGTAGCCTGGATGCACCATCCCGAAATTGCCGCCCGTTTTGAACTTGGAAAGCATGTAAATAGCTTCCGCGATCCGCTTCTTCAGATATAAGCTGTTCGGGTACGTTCGCAGGAGCAGATACGAGTTGTAAATGCTCATTACGGGTCGGTCGGCTTTCAGGTAGAGTTCGGTGAGTTCGAAGCGCGCGGCCGTTTGCAGTTTCTCAAATTCGGTCTGCGACACGATGAAATCGCTTCTGCCAAGCGTGTCCGATTGAGAAATGTAGTGCCGCAAAAGTTGTTGGCGCTCTCGCGGACTCGGATGCGTGTCCTTCGAAGGGTCGTCCTGCTCATTCGCCTCCGCAGGCCGCACCTTATTGAGGAAATACGAATCGTTGATGCGGTAAAATTCACGGTCGAAGAACGTTTTGTCGAAGGCGATGTCATCGAACGGAAGATGCGCGTATCGCATCACCTCGTACACGTTCAGCAGGTTCGAAGTTCCGAAATGTGTCCTCTTAAATCGTTCAAAACCAAGTTGATCGGCTTCCTTTTCGAGTTCCTTCGAGTAGCGGCTTTTGGTCAGCATCTTCTCATCGAAGGAACTTCGCTTGAACAGCCCTTCGCCTTTGGCGATCGCCTCATTTTGCACGTATGCGTTGATCACGTGTCGCTCGGTGAAATGTGCCAGTTCGTGGCAGAGAATGTACGCCAGTTGTGCCTCGTTTTCGAGTTGGGCCAGCAGGCCGATGTTCACGAGGATGATGCCGTCATCCGTGGTAAATGAATTGACCACCGAAGACCGAACGGCATACACACGCACTCGCTTGCGGAGTTCGGGTTCGTTCACAAGAATTGTGTCCAGAATCTGGCTCAAGTAATTGGAAAAAGGGTCGTTGAACAAGACACGGCCGCTTCCCAATACTTGGTCGATCAGGAAATTGCTTTCAAGCAGAAAATCATGTTTGGCTTCGCGAGTGGATCTCTCGTCTTCCTCCGCGTTCAGGTTTTCCTTGGCCCGTTCAAATTTATCGGAGGAAGCGGTGGTAAAATCTTTCGGGATCGGACCACTTGGTTCAACGGGTTGGTAATGGTCAAAATCCTGTCCCCACGAGTGCGCATTGAACAGCAACAGAGTAATTATGAGGATTGGAATCCGCAAATGATCGGGTTTGAGGTCGAACGCAGAAGCGCTTATAATGCGGTCAAAAGGTAAGCGATCACCGACACACTCATCATGACCAAACCGATGACCACCACCACATTTACGCGCACCAAACGCTCGGAAAGCGGCTTTTCTGGTGAGCTCTGCTGGATGAAATCCAAGGTCAGTTCGCGGTAGAGCTGGCGGAATCCTCCACTTCCGTTCCGGAGGATTTTATTCCGTGCCACAAACAACAGAAGCACAATGAAAACCCCAATGATGGAAACGATCAGCGCCAGAACAACGGCCATCTTTCCTTGGCTCTTGGATTCGTCCTGCTGCGCGGTGACGCGTTCAACCGTTTCATCATAACTCTTGAAGATCTCCGCGTCCAAAGCCATGATCTGTTCGTTGATCTCGCGGATTCGGAATCCTGTAATTGCATTTGACCGAGTGGAATCAGCGGTCAGCTGTTCGAGTTCGCTCACCAGTTCGGCACGCTGCTGCTTCAGATCATACGTCTCTCCAATGTCGGCCATCGAGCCAAGGCTGAACAGCATCAGAGCGAAGAGAAGTGCTATGTTCCGCAGAGCGCGCATTTTCGGATAAAAAATCGGGAGGATGCCATTTGCATGAAGTCCTCCCTTTTTTACAGTGAGCATTACTGGATTCGAACCAGTGACCCCCACCCTGTCAAGGTGGTGCTCTGAACCAACTGAGCTAAATGCCCGAAATCGTCCGCAAAAATAGTTTTATCCATCCAATTCTTCGGGTATTGCGAATCGATTTATGTATTTTTCGGGCTTGAATCGGCCACGGTCGGCCACCAAAAGAAACCATTGACCAAAATGCGAAATCTACGCGCTTTGATTGCTGCATTTGCTGCGGCAGTTCTTTTCTTCTCCGCTTCAGAACTTCAGGCTCAGGACAATGTAGGTATCGGAACTACCACTCCCGATCCAAGTGCGCTGCTTGAAATTCAGGCACTGAACAAGGGACTTCTGATACCGAGAACAGATACGTTGGCAATCACCAACCCGGCAACCGGGCTGTTGATCTACACCCCAACGGACAGTAGTTTCTGGTATTTTGATGGCATTGTTTGGAGACGTGGCATCGGCCCGCAGGGTCCAGAAGGTCCGCTTATTCCCGGTCTGCAAGGACAGACCATGCGCTATGATACGGTCTTCTTCAACGACTGGGTGGCCAACAGCTTCATTTGGAACAACGAATTTCACGTAGGTATCAATACCGACCAGCCCGATTCGAGCGCTGTATTGCACTTGGTTTCTGAGGACAAAGGATTTCTCGCTCCGCAGATGACGGAAACAATGAGGGACAATATTCAGAACCCAGCGGTAGGGCTGGTGATCGCGAACACCACCGACAGCACGGTCGATTACTTTAACGGAACCTGTTGGCTGCCAACCTTTGCGCAAGGATGTAATGACTGTTTTTTGAACATTACGCCAACCAGCACCGCAGATACGATAGATCGCGTGGTCTCTCCCGATCAGAACCTCGGACTGAATATCGTGCAGACCGCAGGAAACCCACAGCAATTGGCCGTCTCCATTCTTACCACGCTGCCAGCGGGGTTGACAGCCACAATTTCTCCGAATCCTGCACCATCTACCGGACTGGTGAACATTGATTTTCATGCGGACCCGTTTGCCCCAGCCGGAACATACCCGATCGTCATTCAGGTTCTGTGTAATAACAGCACTTACAATATAGTCTATTCACTCACCATTGAACCATGCTATGAGATCGATGTGGTAACGGGAGTTGACAATTATGATCTTGCAGCAGCCTTCTTTGCTGCAAATCCGAATGTACCCAACAGTACGACTGTTTGCGTTGTGAATAATGTGCTTAGCGGGGTTTTGGTCAGCAGCACAGATGCCACGCAGCCCGCATATACCACGGGTAACTTCGCTTCTGGATCCTTGATTGCTTTGGTGAATGACGGTTACATCATTGGCCGAGGGGGAGATGGTGGTATCGCTTACGATCCGGCAAACGGATATACTGGAGAAGGCCAGGACGGAGGTGATGCAGTGGATCTGACCTTGGATGCGACCATTGTGAACAATTCGGCCATTTATGGCGGTGGCGGTGGCGGTGGTGCCATGGCATTCTCGCTGAGCTACACCACGCCATCTATTCCTATCATCGGTTCTATCACATTCGGGCTGTTCGTAGGTTCGGGCGGTGGCGGTGGTGCCGGAATGGGTGTTGGTGGAGACTACAACACCAACCTTTTCATTGGTATTGCCGTGTACGATGAAGGAACGGACGGGACCGGAGGAGTAGGCGGGGTTCAGGGTCATGGCGGCCAGTTGAATGCACCGTTCAGCTTTGCCACCGGACCGGCAACAATAACCCTTACCCCGAACACAAATGGTGGAGACGGTGGTCCGTACGGATTCCCCGGAACACAAGGGTCTTTCCAACTTTCGTTGACAGTTACGATCTCTGTTCCGATCATCGGTAACATTCCTATCGGCCCTATCAACATTCCGATTCCAGTACCACCACCATTGCCAGGAGATGGAGGTTTTGCCGTAAAACGAAATGGTTTCACCACCAACATTCCGGATAACCTTTACAATACATCAAACCTGAAAGGACAAGTTGGGCCATGATAAAACGATCGAATAATCTGACAATGAAATTTTCTAAAGTGTTTTCATTCTTCTTGGTTGCTGTCCTTGGAACATCGGTTTCATTCGCTCAGTCGGCATTTGAAGGGGTTATTACCTACAATACCACCAATGCTGCTGTAAAGGAAACGGCTACGGTTACGTGGTATCACAAAGGCGACCAGAATCTGATGGAGTTCGATTCGCATGCAGGCGAATACAACCTACGGTATTCGATGATCATGGGAACCAATGATGCTTCGGTCTTTATGATGACAGATAAAGGTTCGCAAGAGGTTTCCGGGGTAACAGCCGATCCTTTGATGACAGGCGCCAACTTCGTTAGAAAGATGGCAACTACGGAAAACGGCTATGATTGCGAGATGCTTATGTTCAAATCGAATGGTAACGACCTTACCTATTGGGTGACAAAAGATGTAGCGTTGACCTATGATAAATTGCCCAAACTCATGCGCAATAACATGCCAGATTTGAGTGGTATCAGCAATGGTTTTCCGATAAAAATGGAATTACGCGATTCCAATGGTAATGTGTTGATCAGTCAGGAAGTTACCTCGGTGAAGGAAACAAAGGTCGATCCTTCGAAATTCAATAGAAGGTGATAGGTAGAATACTTGAAGGGAAAGGCACGCATCGCGTGCCTTTTTTATTTCTTGTCACACCTAAATTGTATCAGAATCTCATACTTTAACAATTATGAAAAAGCTATTGAAAGTTCTCGGTTGGCTAACTGCCGTTGTTTTATTGGCAGTTGCAGGCATCTATTTTACAGGTAATCAGTTTCTGCTGAAAGGTGTTTGGGCGGCCTACCTGCATGGAAATACATCGGCAACTATCAGCGATGCAAAATTCTTCGATACGCGAACGGTAGAGGCTGGAACGCCAGCACCGTGGAAGGTCTCAGAGTTCTACTACGAATGGGATATTACAGGCGATCTCAGAAAGTCATTAGAGGAGACGAAGACCGTGGCTTTCTTGATGATCCAAGATGGTGAGATCGTGTTTGAGGAATACTGGGACGGTTATTCTGATTCTTCGCGCAGCAACTCTTTCAGCATGGCCAAAAGCATTACCACCATGCTTGCGCAATGTGCCATTCAGGATGGTTATTTCAAAAGTTGGGATCAGAAGGTGAAGGATTTCCTACCGGAACTGAAAGGAGAATATGCCGATGATCTGACGCTTAGAAATCTCTGCACGATGACCGCAGGACTGGATTTCAATGAGCATTACACCAACCCGTTCGACATCACGGCCAAACTCTATTACGGCCCCGATGTAGAGAAATTGATGCTGGAGAATGTGCCCGTCATCCGAAAACCGGGAAAGGATGCTTTTGAGTATCAAAGTGGAGCCACGCAATTGCTTGGTCTTTGCCTGATGCGCGCCACAGGAAAGTCAGAAGCGGAATATGCATCAGAAAAGCTTTGGAAACCGCTGGGAGCGGTTCATGCTGCCAAGTGGCACTTAGATCATAAGGACGGGAAAGAGCTATCGTTCTGCTGTTTCAATTCCAACGCGCGCGATTTTGCCCGCTTCGGACAGATGATGCTGCAGGAAGGCAATTTCAACGGAAAGCAAATTTTGGATACCGCATTTGTAGACATTGCCACGGTGCCTTACGCGGTGCCGTATTATGGTCACAGTTTTTGGATATGCGATGATTACGGAACACACATTTATTACCAGCGCGGTATTCTTGGCCAGTACATTATCGTGATTCCAGAATACGAAATGGTAATTGTTCGTTTAGGCCATGAACGTTTGGGCAGCGATATGAATCACTCGATTGATTTCAGAGTGATCGTGGAGGAAGTGTTGAAGGAGTTGCGGGGCGGTTTATCCTAAAAACATTCCTACCAACACGGCAGTAAATAAACATGCCAGTGTTCCGCCAAGCAGCGCGCGCAGACCGAGTTTGGAGAGCAATCCCTTTCGGTTTGGGATGAGGGTTCCGATGCCACCGATCTGGATGCCGATAGAAGCGAAGTTGGAGAAACCACAAAGAATGTATGTGGCCATGATCATCGATTTCTCTTGAGAGAACATACCGCTGAATTTCATTTCGCCAAGCGTTTTGTACGCATAGAATTCGTTCAGAATTGTTTTCTCTCCAAGTAATTGACCCACAAAGAAAATATCTGCTGTCGGCACGCCCATCAGCCAAGCGATCGGTGCAAACGCATAACCGACCAGAAACTGAAAGCTCAGTCCGTCATAGCCTGTATTGGAGGCAATAATGTCGTTCAGACCTGTCGGTCCACCGATAAGATCGTGCAGGATCCAATTGCCCATGTAAACGAATGCGGTAAAAACCAGCAGCATGGCTCCAACATTCACAGCCAGTTTCACACCATCTGAAGTTCCGTTGGCTACAGCTTCGAGCACATTTGCGCCCATTTTCTCCTTGCTGATCTCCATACTCTCATTGAACTCTTCCTTCTCTGGAACAAGAAGTTTGGCAGCAACAACGGCCGCAGGTGCAGACATCACCGAAGCAGCCAAAAGATGCTTGGCAAAAAGAATGCGTTCAGCCGGATCTTCACCACCCAAAAAACCGATGTAAGCTGCAAGCACACCACCTGCAATGGTGGCCATTCCACCCGTCATCAGACACATGATCTCGCTCTTGGTCATCTTGTCCAAGTAGGGTTTGATGAGAAATGGCGATTCGGTCTGTCCGAGGAAGATGTTTCCGGCAGCAGCCAAGCTTTCAGCCCCCGAAAGTTTCATGGTCTTTTTCATCACCCAAGCAAACACATACACGACCTTTTGAAGTAGTCCGAGATAGTACAAAAGGCTCGTGAGCGCAGAGAAGAATACGATGGTCGGCAGAATGCGGAAGGCAAAACTCAGTACGGCTGCTTCGGGGCTTCCCGTAACGAATGATGAGAACAGAAAGTCCGTTCCGAAATCGGTGAAGGAGATGATCTTCACAAAGCCGCTTCCGACCGCATCAAATATGAGCTGGACCGCTTCGATCTTGAGAATACCGATGGCAAGGACCAACTGAATAACGAGGCCAATGATGATCAATCGCCAGTTGATGGCTTTGCGGTCTTCGCTGAAAACAAAACCGATGGCCACCAAAACCAACATGCCGAGCAATCCGCGGCCAACGCTGTTAAACGAGATGCCAAGGTCAAGCAAAGGAAGGTTCAAAAGTGTAAGGGAAAGTTGATCGGTCATCCTAATTTCAGGTCTTTCAAGGATAAGGAAAATTTGTGTTTAACGACCGATAGCAGAAATAGGATTGTGATTCTGTCCGCCTGAGGCGGATTCAGAATCCAACAGATGCTGAAATAAATTCAGCATGACGGCAGATGGTCAGGTTTACTTTTTCCTGCGATTCAGTTCATCGCGGATGATGGTGGCCTGCTCGTAATCTTCGCGGGCAAGCGCGTCATTCAGAGATTCTTCGAGCTCGTCATTGCTCAGGTCTTCAAATCCAGAAGTGTCATCATCTGATTCCTCATCGATCAACATCGGTTTGATACCAGCCCCGGAATCGTCCTTCTCAAATGCTGCTGCATTCAGGATGAACTCATGCGTGTAAATCGGGCATTTGAATCGGACGGCAAGCGCCACGGCATCGGACGGGCGGCAATCGATCTCCACCTCATTCTTGCCATCGCTGCAAATGATCTTTCCGTAGAAGACACCATCTACAAAATTGTAGATGATGACTTCATGGATATCAATATTGAATGACTGCGCGAAGGTGCGGAACAGATCGTGGGTCAGCGGGCGGGTCGGACTCATGTTCTCCAACTCGATGGCAATGGCCTGCGCCTCCGAACTACCGATAATGATCGGAAGTCTTCGGGTGCCTTCAGCCTCTTCCAAAACCAGCGCGTAAGCACCCGTTTGAGTTTGGCTGTACTGCAGCCCATATATGCCCATTTTGATCTTTTCCATTGAACTGTTTTTCAACTCACCCCATCCCGATTTCATCGGGATTTCCCCTCTCTTGAAAGAGAGGGGTGGCCGACCCGCCTTAGGCGGTGAGGTCGGGGTGAGTTAAACTAATTACCCGTTGGCAGCCTTGAATTTACGAAATGCTTCGTTCAAGCGTGGAACCACTTCAAACGCATCGCCAACTACACCGTAATCGGCAGCTTTGAAGAATGGTGCTTCAGGATCCTTGTTGATCACAACGATGACCTTACTACCGTTCACACCTGCCAAGTGCTGGATGGCACCTGAGATACCAACGGCAATGTAAAGGTTCGGACGGATGGCAACACCCGTCTGTCCAACGTGCTCGTGGTGCGGTCTCCAACCAATATCTGCAACGGGACGAGAGCAAGCAGTTGTTGCGCCAAGGATCTTCGCCATTTCCTCGATCATTCCCCAGTTCTCAGGTCCTTTAAGACCACGACCTGCAGAAACAACCAATTCAGCTTCTGGCAATGGAACAACATCTCCGCTTCCGCCTTTCACTTCTTTAACCGTGATTCCTGAGTTGATTCCGCTTACATCCACAGAGAAAGTCTCTACAGAAGCAGCGCCATCACCAGCCTGAACACCGAATGCGTTCGGAAGGATGGAAACGATCTTCTCATCGCTCAAAATGTTCACCTGCGCATTCGCCTTACCAGAGAAAACGTTCTTCGTAACCACGAATCCGTTTGACGTGTCTGGAAGAGAGGTGACGTTGGTTACCAATCCAGCGCCTGATTTTGCTGACAAACGCGGAGCAACTGCTTTACCAGTTGAATCGTGTGCGAAAACAACCACTTTAGTACCAACTTGGTTGGCCGCAGCTACAACAGCAGCCACAATTTTCTGTGGGTCAGAGGCTGAAATGGACGCATCGGTCACATTCAGAACCTTGTTCACACCAACAGTTCCAAGAACTTCTCCATTGGTGGCGTTGAGTGTAAGTGCAACGGCTTCTCCGCCTAAGGCGGATGCTACTTTGGCTCCGTACTGAGCCGCTTCCAACGATGATTTTTTGACCTCACCGTTCTTTGTATCTGCTACAATAAGTACTGACATCTTCTTGTTTCTTTAAATCGTTCGTAAATCAGACTTAGATGACCTTTGCCTCTTCGTGCAACAGTCTCACCAACTCGTCCATGTTCTCTGGGTTCACCAGCTTTACAGCCGATTTTGGTGCAGGAAGGCTGTACTTCACATAAGCCGTTTTTGCATCTGCACCGCTTGCAGCAACAACCGTCAAAGGCTTGGTACGGGCCGCCATAATGCCACGCATGTTCGGGATGCGCTGCTCGGCCATTCCCTTGGAAGCACTTGCCACGAACGGCATTTTTACTTCCACTACTTCAACACCGCCTTCAATGGATCGGTCAAGCGTTGCAGTATCTCCACTTACTTCCAATTTAGAAGCAAGCGAGATGTAAGGAAGTCCCATGAACTCGGCAAGCATACCGCCAACCTCAGAACCATTGTAGTTGATGGTCTCTTTTCCAAGAAGAACCATGTCGAAACCTTTATCAGCCGCGTAAGCCGCAATTTCCTTGGCCACTTGGTACGATTCGGTTGCCGTTGCATCCACTCTCACCGCTTCGTGAGCACCCAATGCCAACGCTTTTCTGATCACAGGTTCGGCAGTTGCATCGCCAACGCTGATCACGGTTACAGAACCGCCACCTGCTTCGGTAATTTCCAAGGCACGCACAAGCGCATACCACTCATCGTATGGGTTAACGATCCATTGAATTCCCTCCTCGTTGAACTTGCTGTCGCCATCGGTAAAGGAAATCTTGGACGTAGTATCAGGAACTTTGCTGATAGGTACTAAGATTTTCATGCTATATATATTGGATTACTGTTTCTTAAAAACGTGCGCAAACTTAGTGATTAAGAAGCGCAAATTCCACCCGATTTTGGTCAGGTTCCGGACACGTCATAAACCCATTTCCACCCCGATTGTTTTTGCGGTTTTTAGGGCGTTCCCCCGCAGCTATTGTATGCCGTGCGAAGCCGAAGCCCACAGCGCGGGGTCGGGTCTTCCGCTATATCTTTTTTGTGAAAGACAAAAAAGGATGCCGCTTCAGCCCCTAACGCAACCGAGCGTTGTTCAAAGTTCAACGTGCGGAGTTCAAGGTCGGCTTAGGAATTCGTAATCGGGGTACCCGCAATGCGGAATGACCGCCCGAATGAGGCGGAGAAGTGAAGCGTAGCGAAACGGCTTGGCTCATTCAGGTCATGAAGCAGAAGCGGGTCGATGAGAATTCCAGACGGGAGTTTTGGTTCTTTTTCGGAAAAAGAACGATAAGAATCCAAAAACCCATATGTGGTTACTTGCAAACCTTGGCCGTCATTCCGACCGAAGTGGAGGAATCTATTTCCATAACATGAGATTTCTCGGCTCCGCAAACTCCGCTCGAAATGACAATGATAAATCCGTAAACAATTAAAGCTACAATTGCTGGTTATGGTAAATTAGCATTTGGCAAATGCATAGACTCTTTATCCTACTGTGGTCACTATTCTGGTCTACATCGTGCTTGGGTCAAGCATGCGGTGTTTATTATTTGAGCTATATGGGGACACTGGAATTGGACACAGCGGATTTGATTGAAGTCAGACTGCCCGATACGTTCTTTTGGCATGGCATTGATAGGCCAGCTAAAAAGATGAACAGTGTAAGCATAAACCAGAAATTTCAAACACTGAATTTGAAGGTTACTTCGCATTTGGTTGGTGCTCCAGTCTCTGGAGAAAAGCTCATCAACCAATACAAAGAGCGTAAACGTATGCCAATTGTGCTGGTGAGAAAGAGGGGAAAGCGTAAGAAGCTACGGGTGATTCAGATTCCAATTAGCGACCTTGGGTTTTCAATATTGGATGGGTCCGAATCACTGACATTGGTAGTTGACTTGAAAACCATCAACTTTGGCGACTTGGAATGAAGCACGCATTTACCATCTTCTGTCTGTTCGTTTCGGTGGCCGCCATGGCGCAAAAGCCAAAGTCAGATACCATGGTGCAAGATTCTGCTGTTGGAACCTTTCTGGTTCGTATTTCCTACGCGGCACAGATTCCGGCAGGCGATTACAAGAAGCGTTTCGGGTTCACCAGTCACATTGGGGGTTCGTTGGCCTACAAAACGAAATCAAACTGGATCTTCTCCTTGGG
Organism: Flavobacteriales bacterium; assembly: GCA_016124845.1. Taxonomy (NCBI): domain Bacteria; kingdom Pseudomonadati; phylum Bacteroidota; class Flavobacteriia; order Flavobacteriales; species Flavobacteriales bacterium. The sequence continues at coordinate 65,728 of WGMW01000038.1, read as the reverse complement.
CAGCCATTATATTTTCGGCACCAATGTGGTTGGTAAGGACAGCCTGCTGGCGAACATGCTCAATTCCAGCAATCTTATCATCGGGCAGGGAGGCGAACAGGCCAATGTCGATATTTCGCAAATGGGCTATCAGATCACGGTTTCGGTGGGCAAGATCTTTCCATGGGCGGCACCCAATCCCAATTCGGGTTTTATGTTCTCGCTGGGCGGAGGTTTCATGGAGCATTGGATCCGTTATCGTGCGCAGGGAAACAGCGTTCCAGGCTTGCTGGGCGATTACAAGAAAGGCTACGACCGCCTCACCAATGGCATCATTCTACAGGAGTTTATCGGTTACAATTTCCAAAGCAGCACGCGGCTGCTTAACTTCTATGGTGGGTTCGAGTTCACGCAAGGATTTACGGGCAATCGTAGGAGTTACGACATTCCGACCATGAGTGTGAAAGACGAGAATTACGTGGACTTTCTTTTCGGCTTCAAGATCGGTTGGATGATGCCGTTCTATAAGCGCAATCAGAACCAATATTACGAGTATTGATGAAGGTGTTCACGCGGGCGGGTCATCCTGAGTGCCACGCTGAAGGCGTGGTGTATCGAAGGGTGTGCGTTGGGTTCTCGATAAGATCTTCGTTCCTCAGATCACTCGAACTGACTCAAGCTGTTGCCTCGTCATGTTAACCTTTTACAACATCGGCATTCGCTTGTATGCACTCGGCATCCGCATCGCAGCACTTTTCAATCCCAAAGCCAAGAAATGGCTGGATGGCCGCAAAGGTCTATTGGACAGAATTGAGCAGGAATCCACTTCGTTTTCGGGCGAAACACTTTGGGTGCATTGCGCCAGTTTGGGTGAGTTCGAAATGGCGCGGCCCATCATGGAGAGGTTGAAAGAAACAGACGAGAAGTTCAGGATCGTTCTCACATTCTTTTCGCCTTCTGGTTACGAGGTGCGGAAGAATTATCCGATTGCCGACCATGTGTTCTATTTGCCGTTGGACACACCATCAAATGCGAAGCGGTTCGTGCAGGCCATCAAACCGAGTAAGGTCATTTTTGTGAAGTACGATTTGTGGTTCCATCATCTCAGCGAAGTCAAGAAGTTCGGAGCCAAACTGATGCTCATTTCTGCTGCGTTCAGACCGAGCCAGCAGTATTTCAAATTCTATGGAAGCATTGGCCGACAGGCATTGAAACTCTTCGACCGCATCTTTTTGGTGGATGCGGATTCAGAGAAATTGCTGCATAAAATCGGCATCTCCAACACAACCGTTTGTGGCGACACGCGCTACGACCGTGTGATGGAAATTGCCGCCAAGGCAGAGCCGAATCAGACCATCGAAACCTTTAAAGGCAACTCAAAACTCATCATTTGCGGAAGCACCTGGAAAGAGGATGAAGACGTGTTGGCCGCCAGCATCGGCAAGCTCGAAAACACCAAATGGGTCATTGCACCACATGAAGTGGGAGAGGAGAACATCCAAAGATTGCAGAAGCAGTTTCCTGATTCTGTTCGCTATTCGCAATACCAAGAATCTGATGCGAGAATTCTGATAATCGATTCCATCGGACTGTTGAACAAACTTTACCGCTACGCAGATGTGGCGTACATCGGTGGTGGTTTCCGAACGGGATTGCACAACGTTTTTGAGGCCACGGCTTTTGGCGTTCCAACAATTTTCGGACCCGATACTTCCCGTTTTCCTGATGCGGAAGAAATGGCAAAGGAAGGGTTAGCTTTCAGAATTGAGAATCAAACGCAGATTCAAAGCAAACTCACCGAATTGCTGAATGAAGACCAAACCGATCTTCGAAAGAGAATTCAGGAGTTTATGAATGAAAGAACGGGAGCTACTGAGGCCATTCTTCAATATTTGAGTAGATCCGTGTAGACCGCGATTCCCCCTTCTATAGGGGGTGCCGAGGAACGAGGCGGGGGATTTTATTGAACTCCGAAAATCAACGATTGATCTATATTCGCCCAAATGATCGAGCAGAACGTTTCCCTCAAACCTTACAACACTTTTGGATTGGACGCACAGGCCAAACTCATGGCGCGCGTGGGTTCAGTTCCTGCATTGCAGGAGGTGCTGGCGGACGCAAGTCTTGCCAAGGAGGAGCGTTTCATACTCGGAGGCGGCAGCAACATTCTGCTGACACGTGATGTGAACGGTTTGGTCATCAAGAACGAGATCGATGGTATTGAGGTGATCGGTGAAACGTCCGAACATTACTTTGTCCGTTCGGGTGCTGGCGTGGTGTGGCACGAATTGGTATTGCATTGTATTGCGAATAACTACGCGGGCATCGAGAATCTGTCGCTCATTCCAGGAAACGTTGGTGCCGCGCCCATGCAGAACATCGGTGCGTATGGCGTGGAGCTGAAAGATGTGTTCCATTCGCTGGAAGCGGTGGAAATGGCCACGGGAGAAGTGCATTCGTTCTCCAATTCTGAGTGCGATTTCGGTTACCGTGAAAGTGTTTTCAAACGGAAGCTGAAAAGTCAGTTTGTGATCTCATCGGTAACGCTCAAACTTTCCAAGAATCCCGACATCAACACATCTTACGGAGCGATTGAGCAAGAACTGGAGGCGATGGGAATTTCATCTCCGACCATCCAAGATGTGAGCCGAGCCGTTATTCACATCCGCCAGAGCAAATTGCCCGACCCGAAGGAACTCGGCAATTCAGGCAGTTTCTTCAAGAACCCAGTTGTTCCTACTTCCAAATTCGAGGAACTCAAAACGAAATACCCGAACATTCCTGGTTATCCTGCGGGTGATGAGACCAAGTTGGCTGCCGGTTGGCTGATTGAGCAATGCGGCTGGAAAGGCAAAGTGGTGGGCAATACTGGAAGCCACGCCAAGCAGGCGCTTGTGCTCGTCAACTACGGGCATGCAACAGGTGTTGAAATTTTCAATCTTTCGGAACAGATCATACGGTCAGTTTACGATACTTTTGGCGTCCAACTTGAAAGGGAAGTCAATGTCTATTGAAAGAACGCCATTTATCCTTGCGATGATTCTCGGAGTCTCGCTATCTGTATCTGCTCAGCATCAGGCCGATTGCAACAGGATCGGTAACAATTATGTGAAGAAAGTTTGTACGGGTGTGGAGAACAATCAGGCCGCATATATCAAAGATCTGATGCAACGCAGAAGTTCTGGCAACACCTTGGATCAGATCCTTAAATGGACAAAAGACAACTACGAGTGTTTCTACTGTGAGGATGAGCCTGGTTTCCGTGGAGGTTCGCTACTCCGAAAAGTTGTGTTTGAAGATGCCTTGAACATCTGCTTCTTCTTTGTGTACGATGCGCGTGTGGACATGAACGTGATCGAGCGCGATGGCCGCACGTTGATCGACTGGCTGCAGGATGATACCGAGAAGGCATTCGATGCGGCATTTGAGACCGAGAACGAACAGGACAAGAAATACCTCATCAAGCAGATCCAAACGGGGCAGAAGTATTTCAACATCTTCCGAAACAATGGCGCGAAGTTCCGCAACGAACTGCGCCAAGGTGGCTCCAAGTTTTAATTAGGAGAATACCAGATGGGCGATGACCACGCCCGTTCCTGTATGATCAACCCCTTCTCCTTGCTGTAATCATATCCGTAGCGGAGCATGTCCCAAAGTCGCCAACTGGCCGTGGGCACTTCCAACACACGCACATAGTAGAAAGCAAAATTCTCTGCGTTGAAATCCTCATCGGTCCAGACCACTTTCAATTCCTCCGAACCGTGGTTCTTGTTCCATTCGCCCGTTTGCGTGTTCACCGCTGTTTCTCCTTCGGGAAGTTTTCGGTCTGAGACAGCCACATCGAAGGTCTCTTCGTAAATACCGCCCTCTTTATCGCACCAGCCTTTGATGATCTGAATACGCTCTAAGTTGGCTCCGTATTTGGCCTTTTTGGCCCACACGAGGAACTGCGGTTTCCCATCAACCATTGGCAGATCGCCTCCCATCGGAACTCCTTTCTGGTACGCATCTGCCACCATTTCTTGAGATGAACTTGAAGTATTGAAATCCTTTCCACCGAAAAAGCGCAGCTCAATACGGTTTCCGCTGGTGGCGTACACTTCTCGCTTTGCGAGCGCATCATAAATATGTCCGCGTGTGTTGGCATCGGCCCAAACGGCCACCAAACCACCGGGGTTTACCACTTCGCGTGTCTTTTGGCTCATGTCCAGTGGCCATTTGTCGAAGCTGCGGTTCAGCGCATCAATGTCGGTCACGCCTTTATTGCCGATCTGTTCATCATCCTCTTCCGTGTTTCCAGGCGTGGCATTATGCGTATCAGTGCTGCCAATGAAGCCCAATTTGTACGGATTTACACCCAGTTCGCGCTGCATCTGCAGTCCTTTCTGCAAGCCGTAACGCACGTAGCTTGCCTTGTTGGGTTCTCCGAATGTGTGATTCTCGAAATCGGCAAACTCATCATTTTTCCAAAAGGCCGCGTGCACTTCCGAATTCCCCTTCACCTGATGAATTTCCACCAGCCGCTCGAAGTTCGCTTCCATCTCCGCATACTCCTTCGTTATCGGGTTTCCGACACGGTCCAAACCATCAAAGGCATGCCCTTCAGAAAGATTGGTGTTGTGCGGAATGGACATCAGCGTAGAGCCATTTTCCGTGGCTTGCTGCATCCAATCCCAAAGTCCCTTTTCGTTTTCAATTTCGATGGAACTCATCGGATAGGCAGGCACGTTCATGTCGCGGAAAATGATGTTGCGGTGCAGATGTGCACGTCCCGTCATCAGCGTGAATTCGAAGCCCGCAAACGTGGTGAATTCGCCAGGTCGGTAATGCTTTTCGGCTGCATCGATGGCAATATCCCACGCACTCATGGTGGTCTCGTAACCATAGAAGAATGAAGGATGCGTGCGGCTCGGTTTTTCGGCCTTGTCCATGGCCTTGAGGAAGATATTCCATTGCTTGGCCGTATCCACCATCAAGGGTGAATCGGTCTTGTAGATGGAGCGGATGTACATTCCCGCCAATGAGTTGTGCCCCTTCGCACCTTTGGTGCTGATGCTGTAGGTTTCGCCCATCAGTTCCGAGTGATCGGTAATGGCACAGAAATCCAGCGGTTCGCGCAGTTTCACATCTCTCCCGAAAATGCTGATCGTTTTCCCTTTGGCGTAGTTGTATGCATCATCGGCATTGGCCAAGGTTCCCGAGAAATAGGCATCGAACGAAAGACACGTATGCACGTGCAGATCGCCCCAATACAGGTTCTTGTTCGGGTTGGTCGCTACACTCGCCTCGTCAAGGTTCTTGGATAGCGTGGCCTTGTTGCTGATCGGATTCGGTGGTGGTTTATGGTGAGAGCCGCAAGCACCCAGTCCAATCATAGCAAGCAGCGGCATTAATAGTTTAAGGATCGGTTTCATCTATGCCAAATTAGAAATGTTGAGCCAACGAAATACAATTGGTATTTCTCAATTGTCAGCCATAAGGTTGTGTCTATTTTTGTGCCCATAAAATTGATAGACAATGAAGAAAGGTTTTCTAACAACATTATTTATTCCTCTGTTACTAATAAACGTATCCTTTGCACAGGAGGATATGACATCTAAAGATGCTGCGGTTGGTGCAGATCTGAAATTGGATCCAGCGGCCGATTCAACCAAAGCGTGGGACATCGGTGGTTCGGTAGCACTCAACTTCGGACAGTCTTATTTGAAGAGTTGGGCCTCTGGAGGTCAGAATGCCATTTCCATGGCGTTTACGGGGCTGGTGCACGCCAACTACCGTAAAGGCAAAGCAGCGTGGGATAACAACTTGGTTCTGGGAGTAGGTGGTATCGCACTTTTCCCGCAGGAGAAATATTCAGATAAACTCAACCGATTCCCGTTCAGAAAGAACATAGATAACCTGCAGCTTACTTCTGTGGGCAGCTATGAACTGGACAAAAAAGGCAAGTGGTATGCCTCTGGTCTGCTCGATTTCCGTTCGCAGTTATTGAACGGCTACGGGAATTATGCGCACAAAGACACGGTTCTGAATTCGGACGGGACGATCGATGAGATCAACACCAATCCGAACAGGATCAACTCACGGACCAAGGTTTCGCAGTTTGCGGCTCCTGCTTACCTGACGCTATCTGCTGGTGTCACGTTCAAACCCGTGAGTTGGGTGCAATTGTATCTATCTCCAGTTGCAGGAAAATTCACCTTCGTGAACCCTGCGGCAAATGTTTATGATGCGAAGGGTACTGGTATTGGGGCAACAGCCTATGGTCTTTCAACACCAACAAGTGTATATCGTGCGGAGTTCGGTTGGTATTTCCGTGGAAACTTGGAGAAGGAGGTGTTCAAGAACGTGATCGTGAAAACGCAGATCGAACTGTTCGGTAATTATCTTGATAAGAAGCATGTAGACAACATAGGGGCTACGGCTAAGGATACCTCGGGAACCAGCTTCTACTACAACCCTGCAACAAGAAGTCAGAACACACAGGTTGGAACTGACTCCAACGGAGACCCAATTTACGCGTATGACAACCGCATAAATGTGGATGTGAACTGGCAGACGTGGATCTCTTTCAAGATCAACAAGTACCTGCAGGCTTCCTTGGAGTGGCAGTTGCTGTATGATTACGACATTGCTGTTCCGAAGTACCAGAACGATGGCATTTCAACCTACTCTTCACGAGGTATTCAGTTCCGCGAAGGCTTCACATTGGGCTTGGGTTACGTGTTCTGATAGCAGAACCATCCTCTCTCATGATGAGGGAAGGGAAAAGCGTTTGTGAAATTGGAATTTGACCTCCCCCAACCCCTCCCTTCGACAGGCTCAGGGCAGGCAATTTCCAGGGGGGAGCTATCACCATGTTTAAACGTTTGGGAAATGCGCCACTCTCCCCCTTGAAAGGGGGAGTGCCACGCCCCAAAAGCGTGGCGAGGGGGTCAGTAAACGTGATTTAGAGTTTGGAATACTCCTCCCAAACGAATTCCATCAGTTCACGCACGTATTCCTGCGTGAAATTGAATTCAATGCCTGCCGTAGCATAGATCTCACTGATCGGCTTGGTGTAACCGAGTTTCAGCGCAGCCTCGTACTGATCCAAAGCCTTCTCAGGATTCTGTCGGTAGTTTCTCCAAACGGCAATCGCTCCAAGCTGTGCAATGGCATATTCAATGTAGTAGAACGGCACTTCGTAGAGATGCAACTGCTTCTGCCATTGGTACTTGCGGGCATCTTCGTAACCTGTCCAGTCTACCACATCGCTTCCGAGTTCTCCGCTGATGCGCAGCCAATTCTCGGCACGCTCTTCTTCCGTATGTGTCGGGTTGGTGTAGATCCAATGCTGGAACGCATCGATGGTCGCTGTCCAAGGCAACACGGCCATGATCTTTTCCAGATGTTCCTTCTTCGCGCGGTTCAGGTCTTCTTCATTATCGAAGAACACATCCCACTGATCGATGGAAAGCAACTCCATACTCATGCTGGCAAGTTCTGCCACCTCTGAAGGAAGATTCTTGAAAGCGGTGATCTCCAGATCTTTGCTCAAGAACGAATGCACCGCGTGGCCACCTTCATGCACCATGGTTATCAGATCGCGCAGCGAACCCACCGAATTCATGAAAATGAACGGAACACCGATCTCGTACAGCGGATAGTTGAATCCGCCTGGAGCTTTTCCTAAACGCGAACCAAGATCCAAGTGGCCCATGGCCTGCATGGTTTCCAGACACTCGCCATAATATGGTCGGATGCGGCTGAATGCCTCAATGGAAAGATTGATCAACTCATGCTCATCCTTAAATGGCTTCAGACCAGCCTTGCCCGATGGATCCACATCCGTATCGTAAGGTTTCAGGCTATCAAGGCCCAATTGCCTTTTTCGTTCCGCATCCACTCGGTTCACCAACGGAACACACTCCGCCTGAATGGCCTTATGGAAGGTGAAGCAGTCCTCGGTTGTATAATCGAACCGACCCAACGCGTCCAGTTTGTAATCGCGGTAGTTGGCATAATCGGCTTGCTTGGCCACCTTGTCGCGCAGCTTTATCAGCTCCGTAAACAGCACATCCAGGTCTTTCGACTTGGCCAAACGGGCCGCATTGACCTTCTCATAGATCGCTTTCCGCAATTCGCGGTCGGTCTCCTTCAAAAAGCTGTTGGCCATCTGCAACGTAAGCTGCTGTCCATTATGCTCAATGCACATGCCGCCCGTAATGGTGCCGTAGCGCTGTTGCAACTGCTGCAACGTGGTGAACAGCGGAATGCTCTCCTCGCGGAAAAGCTTGATCTGCATTTTCAAGCTTCGCAGAAAGATGGCATATTTCTCTTGGTCGAGTTCCTTGCAGAAAGGAGAATCGATCAGTTTCTTATTGAATTTATCGGAATAAGGAGCGGTCTTCGGGTCGATCTCCGAAACCATGAAATCAAATGCTTTCGCATACTCCTCGTTGGTCGTGTCAATGCTCATGCGGATGTACCGCCAGGCAGTTTCTTCGCTCAGCACCGCTTCCAGTTCGCTCAGATCGTGGATCCAATCCTCCAGTTCCTCAACGCTGTTCAGGGCGCGGTCCGACAGCTCTTCGAACATCGGTAGAAGCGTTTCCCAACTTTCTACTTTGAACGTTTCTGGAACGTATTTTCTAATTGGTCGGGTGGGTATTACTGCTTCCTTTTGCATTGCACGCTTTATTTCTTCACTTTTTTGGTCGAACCTTTCTTTCCCTTCGACTCCGATTTTGGCTTGGGCGCTTCCGCCTTTTCCTGCTTGGCAGATTTTGGCGCAGCCGCCTTTTTCTTTGCCTCTTTCTCTTCGCCCTTCTTCTCCTCGGTCTCTTCCTTTTCTTCTTCCAGCAGCCCTTTCTCAACCATCAGGTTGAACCATTGAAAGAGTTTCTTCATGTCTGACTGATACACGCGGTCGCGGTCGTAGGTCGGTAGCACCGAAGCCAAATAATCGCCCAGTTCTTTGGATGATGCCTTCTTCGGGTCGATGGCCGCTTTGCCTCCCGTCTTTTTGTAGATCAGCCCGAAAACCTCGCCCAACGGCACGTCTTCGTCTTCCGTGTAAATGCTGATGTCCTCCAGCGCAAGGATCTTCTGCGTGGCGTAGGCGGGCATGCGTTTCCCATCTACGATAGATTCGACCACAAGGCCGCTTTTCATTTGGCTGATCATCTTGAAAAGCCCTGGATAGCCCGCGATCGAAAGAATTCCAGTAAGGTTCATTGGCAATAATTTTGCTCAAAAGTAAGTATTACACGTACCATCATGTCCGAGGCCATTCCGATTTATCAACACGAACCAGCACCACAAGCCAACGCATTGCGTAGATTCGTTTCCATGCATTGGCGTCTGGTCCTTTCATTTTCCCTCTTGCTTCCGCTGTTTTCAGCAGGGCAGGAGTTGCGATTGGTGAAGACCATCGAAGGGCATTACGATTACATGACCAGCGATGTGCTTGGACGATTGTACATCGCACGTGGCCATGAGCTCTTTCTGTATTATCCAGATGGCACAATGAAGTACCAGTTCAGCGACCTCAGCCGTGGGGCCATCACGCAACTGGACACCCGCAACCCGATGAAGCTGTTGCTGTTCTATCCCACCTACAGCCTCATCGTGTTTCTCGACAACACGCTCAGCCGCAGCCAGCCCAGCGTGGACCTGAACACCTTGCAACTCGAACTGGTGCAACTGGCCTGCACATCGTTCGATAACGGCTTCTGGGTGTATGACCCTGTCAGTTTCCGCTTGTTGCGTTACGACCAAGGGTTGAAGGTTACCAATGATGTGGCGAACGTCAATCAGCTGGTGGGGGCAGAGATCAACCCCAATCAGATGGTGGAGGCCGACAGCTGGGTTTACATGAACGACCCCGACCATGGCGTGTTCGTGTTCGATTCGTTCGGAACGTATTCCAAGCTCATTCCCATTAAAGGTGCCGAGCGGATTCAAGTGCGCCCCAACGGTATTTTCTTCGAGTTTGAAGATCGGTTGGTGAAGTACGACCTGCTCAATTTCGAACAGTCGGAGATCGAACTTCCTGTCCAAGAGTTCGAGTCGGTGAGCATCGAGAAGAACAGGCTCTTCGTTTTGCAGAAGGATGCCGTTCTGGTGTACGAACTCACAAAGTAAAATCCGTGTAAAACTTGTCTGGCCTGAACTCATTCTTTGGTTGGGAACGTATGTCGAATTACTATTTTTGACCGTCCATGGCAGAACCGAAACACATAGCAGTTGCAGGCAACATCGGGGCGGGAAAAACCACGCTGACGCGCTTGCTTTCCAAGCATTACAAGTGGGATGCGCACTACGAGGCCGCAGATGACAACCCTTACCTGAACGACTTCTATGAGGAGATGCAACGTTGGTCCTTCAACCTGCAGGTTTACTTCCTCAACTCGCGGTTCCGTCAGGTGATGGAGATCCGCAATGGCAACAAAACGGTCATTCAGGACCGTACCATTTTTGAGGATGCGTACATCTTTGCGCCCAACCTGCATGCCATGGGGCTTATGACCAGCCGCGACTATGAGAACTACCAGTCGTTGTTCGGTCTGATGAGTGAATTTGTCGGGCCACCGGATCTGTTGATCTACCTGCGAGCTTCCATTCCAACGTTGGTCAACCAGATCCAGAAGCGTGGCCGCGCTTATGAAGAGACCATCCGTTTAGATTACCTCAAGCGCCTCAACGAGCGTTACGAAGCATGGATCAGCACCTACGATAGAGGCAACCTGCTGGTAGTGGAGGTGGATGAGAATAACTTCTCAGAGAACCCCGAAGACCTCGGTAAGATCATCAACCAGATAGACGCCCAGATTCACGGCCTCTTCTGATTCCCAGTAACCCAAACGTTTTTTTCTTGTTTCCCTGAGTGAAGCGAAGGGTCGGGAGAGGTCAATCCCGTCACCCAAAACTCGTTTCGGACTCAGAACTCCCCTCCTGGAAAGGAGGGGTTGGGGGAGGTCAATTCACAACCACCTTCACCGTTTGCACCGCCCCACCAGCATCCACGCGCACAGCATAGACACCTGTCGGAAGTCCCGCATGCGAAATAACGATGGAACTGTTCGAGTTCCCATTCGCCACAATTCGTCCACTCATATCAATAAGCGACCACGTACGGTAAGTGTTCTTTTCAAATCGTAGCACATGGCGGTCCGCATGCGTTTCCACGATCGTATGCGTCTCATTGTCCGCATCTGCAATACCCGAAGCACCATACGTTACCGCCTGGTAAGCGTTCACACGACCATAACCCAGTTCCATCGACCAACTGCCCGCTTCTTTCCAGTAGCCATACCAGTAGTCGCCCACCCGTTCGGCCGTCAGGCCCAGCGCCTTGCGCGCCAACCATTCCGGCAGCGTAGGCGTTTCAGATAGCATCAACGCCATCACGCCCGCAGCATTCGGACAGGCAGCCGAAGTGCCATTGAAGGTGTTGAAATACTCCGATACCGAAAATCCGTTCGTTCCCATCATGTCAATGGTGGCGACACGCACACCCGGAGCACTCACATCCAATCCTTCGCCCCAGTTGCCAGCCCACCAGTTCTCTCCATCGCAAGATGTAGGCGTTTTGTGTTCATCGCACATGCTGGTGGCGCCCACCGCAATGGTCTTTCCGTAGCGTGCAGGCCAAATAGGAATGGTATCGGTCACTCCATCATTGCCGCTTGAAAAAAGCATCGGCACGCCCAAGCCACCGCGACCATTGTCAACCACCTCATCAATCACCGCATTGATCAGCGTATCAGAACCCGGATAAAATGCCAACAGCTGATCGGGCACACCCCACGAGTTCGATGACACCGTAATGTCCGCCTGTGTCTGCCAGCCCATCGCGTCCAAGAAGAACTGTGTTTCAGACCATGGTTGCACTTGCCCAAGGATGGTCTCGTAATGGAACACGCGTACCGGATAGACCATGCACTCTTGGCAGATGCCCGCAATGCCGATGCCGTTGTTCGTATTGGCTGCCGCAATGCCCGAGCAACATGTTCCGTGGCCGTCCTCGTCATAATTTGGCGTGGGGTAGCCGTTGGTGCTGTCGCCCATTGCATCAAAACCGGGCAGCAGTTTCCCTTCCAGATCCGGATGCAGCGTATCTACACCGCTGTCCACCACTACAATATGAACATTCGAACTTCCGGTTGTTACCGCCCAGGCAGCTTCCGCATCAATGTCCGCTCCGGGCGTGCCGTTGCCTTGGGTAGGCGTTCCATCGTTCTTCAGGTTCCACTGGCGGTCGTAGCGCGGGTCGTTCACCGAACAATCGCTCACCGTATGCATCAGGTTCGGGCTCACCGTTCTAAAAAGGCCGGTCGCTTTCAACGCATTCACCGCCTCAATGGGATTCACACCGTTCTTGGTCGTCCGCAGTTCAATAATGTTTTCCATGTAGCGGTTCGGTCCAACCACTTCTACACCCAATTTGGCCGCCTCGCGCTCCAACAGTTCCAGATCGCTTGCTTGGCGCAGATGCACGAAGAAATTCGGCAGGTAGGTCACAAACTCATGCTTCGCATTGGTGTGCACCAGGCTGATGAATTCCACCGAAGGATTCAGCAGAAGTGCATCCACATCCACCGCATCGTTTGCAATGATCACATACGGCTTGTAGTGAAACTCCGAAATGTCCGAAACATCCGAAAGGCCGTATTTCTCAAGAAGCCCCAAGCGCTCGGCACGGCTCAACTGCGTATCGAACTGCGCGGCCACATGCGTTTGCTCAAGTTCATCCTGCCCAAAGGCCACAAAAGGAATAGCGAATAGAATAAATAGATATCGAAGCATCGGTGTCTGTTTAGCGAATCGAAAGTAAGCATTCGCGGTTCATTTGACTGAGGGTCAGCAAATCACCTATCATTCATTCATCAGGTTTTATACCGAGCTGTCCCTAAATCAAAACTCCATCCCAAGGAAGATAATATCATCAACCTGTTCAAGGTTTCCTTTCCAAACTTGCAACTGGTCCGAAATGACCTTGGCGTGTTCTGAGAATGGAAACTCCTGTAGTTCGGTCAGCATGGTCTCCAAGCGTTTCCGCAGGAACTTACCTCCTCTTTCACCACCGAATTGATCGACCACCCCATCGGAGAATACATAAACGCGGTCACCTTTCTTGTATCTGAGCTCAAATTCTTCGAAGTTCTTCTGTCTTCCCTTCACAATTCCGCCAACGGCCCCCTTGGATGATTGGAGGCGCTTCAGTTCACTATCGGAAAACAGATACACAGGGCGTCCTGCACTGGCGTACGTTACTTTTTGGTGTTTGTGATCGATTCTGAACAGGACGATCTCCATCCCATCATTCATCATCTTGGACTCATCCTCCTGATTGAGAAAACTGATAATGGATTCGTCAATATCATGAAGTACTTGGGCAGGACTACGGTTTGCCTGATATTCGACCAAGGATTGCTCCAAAAGCTGAACCGCCAAAAGGGTCATCAATGAGGCAGGTATCCCATGACCAGTGCAATCGGCCACGACCACAAATGTGCTGTCGGTGTAGGTGTTGTGGTAGCTCCAATGAAAATCACCACTCAGAATGTCTCTTGGAAGGTCGATAACAAAAGCATCGGCCACATGGAATTCCCGAGCAGACCGAGATGGGATGAACGCATCTTGAATGCGTTTTGCATAGGTAATGCTATCTGTGATGTCCTTTTTAAAAGTGGCCAATTGTTCCAGAGCACCTTTCAATTCTGCGGTGCGCTGAATGACCCGCTCTTCCAACGTCCGTAAAAGCTCATCCCGTTCGGAACGTAGTTTGACCCGTTCAGTAATGTCAAGACAGGTGAACACAAGACCTTCTGTCATACCATAACTTTTGGTTGGGGCAATGCTCCAATCAAAATAGCGGAACGCATCCCGATCCCGATTCCCATCGTCATCCAATGAGGAATCCATGTACTGGAAATGGGGTTTGCCTGTTTGGACAACTTCTCTGAACATCTCTGTTTTGCTGTCATCTGGGAATAACTCAAAGAAGTTTTTTCCCAGGTAGAACTGAGGTGATCGGGAGGTCATCTCCGCAAACGAACGGTTTACCTGTATGAAATTGAAATCCGTGTCCATGTAGGCCACCATCATGTGGGTGGTGTCGAAGATGGAATTGAGGAGCTCGTATGTGCGGGCCAATTCCTCCTGTTGTCGTTTTTTTTGGCGTTTGTCCCTTTGAATTACCACCGCCTGCCGAATAGCGTGAGGCAGACGCGAAAGACTGTTTTTCAATACATAGTCGCTTGCACCGTTCTTCAATGCTTCAACAGCCCGTTCCTCGCCAATGGTGCCAGAAACAAAAATGAAAGGTGCATCGGGCTTGGTCATTCGACAGATGGAAAGTGCTTCGAGACCAGAGAACCCAGGCATTGAATAATCGGAGATGATGATCTGAGGGTCAAACGTGGCAAGACTTCGCCTCAGATCCTCATCACTATAAACACGGTGGAATTCGAGATTGTCCATCTCATCCAACAGCATCAACTGAATAAGTTCCGCATCGGACGGGCTGTCTTCCACCAACAGCACTCGGATGTTTTCATTTAAAATGTTCATTTCAGTTCCAATAATTCCTTTAACTAAATAAGATCATGTCATACCCGAGGTTGATTGAGGCTCAACCAATAATGCCCGATCTCGCTCACCGCTTTTTCAAAACGGTCGAACTCAACGGGCTTTACAATGTAGCTGTTAACTCCGAGATCATAGCTCATGGCCAGATCCCGACTTTCTTTGGATGAAGTGAGCATGACCACAGGAATATGTTTTGTACGCTCATCTGTTCTAATGGCTTCCAGTACCTGAAGCCCGTTGACCTTTGGCATTTTAATGTCCAAGAGAATGAGCTTGGGCCACTTTTTTGATATTGTCCCTTCTGCTTGGTCGCTGCCGAACAAGTATTCCAAAGCTTGTTCACCATCCTTGACCCAAAGGTTGTTGTTGGATACCTTATTGTCCACCAACGACATCAATGCCATTTCGGCATCATACTCGCTGTCTTCTACAAGCAGGACATCCACATTTTCACGACTGTTCATTTCAATTATTTAGAGGTTGATTCATTTAAGGTAAAGAAAAAAGTGGCTCCCTGTTGCAGTTTGCTCTCGGCCCATATCTCCCCGTGGTGTCGGTTAATGATCCTTTTCACCAGCGCCAACCCGACACCGTTGCCATGGAATTCATCATTATGATGCAAGCGCTGAAATACCCCGAACAACTTGTCATAGTACTTCATGTCAAAGCCAGCTCCATTGTCTTTTACATAGAAGATCGTTCGGCCATTTTCTTGGGTCTGACCGACCTCAACCTTAGGTTCGTCTTTTTTGGATGAATATTTCATGGCGTTGGAAACCAGATTGACGATAACCTGACGTATAAGGCTATGGTCTCCCTCCACCTCTGGAAGGTCTTTGATTTCAACGGTCACATTGGAATATCCTTCGTGTTCGGTTACGTTTTTCACCACTTCAGTCACCATTTCCTTCAGGTTGAAAGTGCTTCTTGAAAGCGCTTGCCTACCAAGCCTCGAAAAGGCCAGAATGTCATCGATCAATTGCCCCATCTTTTTGGCATTGTCCGCAATGGTGGTCAAGTAGCGTTGTCCCGTCTCATCCAAACCCTCAGAATACTTTTTCAGCATGAACTGACTATAGCCGTCTATCGCGCGCAGTGGGGCACGTAGGTCGTGCGATACAGAGTAGCTGAATGATTCCATTTCCTCGTTGGCCATTTGGAGCTGCTTTACCCGTTGCTCAAGCAACTGATGGGCATGGATCAGCAGCTGTTCCTGCTGGTATTTCTCTACAAAGAATTCGACCTTGCTTGTAAGCACAACGGGTTCGAATGGTTTGGTAATGAAACTGAACGCACCCTTCTCGTAACCTTTGAACACGTGGATCTGATCCGTGTAAATGGCCGACACGAAAATGAACGGCATTCTTGCGGTCTTCTCTTCGGAACGTAGGAACTCGGCAAGCTCATATCCATCCATCTCGGGCATCTGAATATCGAGCAGGGCCAAAGCGAAATCGTGATGCAGCGTTAGCCGTAGTGCCTCGTTACCGCTGTTGGCGCTGTACAGTTCAACAGGCATCTGTTTGAGCAAACGCTCCAGCGCCACAAGGTTTTCAGGACGGTCGTCCACCATCAGGATCTTCGGGCGACCTAACGATTCGGGTACGTCCATTTCTTTCATCATTCCAGTTCCCATAGTTTCACTTATCGTTTGATCCAAATTCGCATCAGCGACAGCAACCGTTCCACATCAACGGGTTTGGTGATGTAGTCATTGGCGCCAGCGTCTATGCATTTCTGTCTGTCCTCCTTCATGGCCTTGGCTGTTAGTGCCAGAATTGGTAGGTCTTTAAACCGTTTCTGTTTGCGTATTTCCTGCATGCACTCATAACCGTCCATTTCAGGCATCATGATGTCCATAAGGACGATGTCGATGTCAGGTTCACCATCCAAAGCCTCTAATGCTACCTTACCGTTCTCGGCTTTGACGATCTCAAGTCCTTTTTCCTTCAGAACCTTGCTTAGGGCAAATACATTCCTCATGTCGTCATCAACCACCAGTACTTTCTTGCCATTGAACATGGTTTCCTTATCATACAGACCTGCGATGACCTTTTGGGTTTTCTCTGGCAGGTTTCTCACCGTTCGGTGAAGGAAAAGTGCCGTTTCATCCAACAGGCGCTCCTCACTTTTCACGCCTTTCACAATGATGGTTTCGGCATATTGTTGAAGTTCTTCATTCTCCTTGCGGGAGAGTTCCTTTCCTGTATACACGATGATCGGTGGAACTCTCCCGTCAAACTGTTTCTCTAATTCTTTGATGAGTTCAAAACCGCTCATGTCGGGCAGACCGATGTCCAGCACAATGCAGTCTACGGTTTCCTTGCTGAACACATCCAAGGCCTCTTTGGCCGTTCCAGCCTCAAAGCTTTTCACATCTCCGTTTCCGATCAGTTTCACAATGGCCTTTCGCAGGTCGTCATTGTCCTCGATCACCAGAAGGTTCTTCATTTTCCGGCTTGCCAGGTCCTCGATACGCCCGAATGCATCGTCCAACTGGTCTTTTGTAACGGGTTTGGTGAGATACTCAACTGCGCCCGAGCGGATCGGATCCAAGGTTTTTTCTTCTGCGGAGATGATGTGAACTGGAATATGCCGCAGGTTGGGGGTGCTCTTCAGTTCTTTCAGCACCACGTGGCCATTGACCCCTGGAAGTTCCATGTCCAGTATAATGGCCACTGGAAAGAACATTTCAGCCAGTTTCAGACCGTCCTCGCCTGTGGAAGCACTCAAAAATTTGAATCCTTTTTCCTTGGCCTGATGCGCCAAGACCTTGGCAAAATCCATATCGTCTTCAATAATGAGAATGACATGGTCGTCAGATCCGATATTCTCCCGATCGTCTGCAATGGTCGGGTAGTTGAGGAATTTACTTTCCTTTTGCAGCATTGGTTTGGCGAAAGGCTCCGAAACAGGTGCTGACGCCTGTTGCACGGGTTTCTCCACCGCATTCAGCGGAATGATCAACGTGAATGTGGAACCCTCGCCCACAACACTTCTTAGTGTAATACGGCCTCCCAAGAGTTTGGCCAGTTCTCGCGATATGGAAAGCCCCAGACCCGTTCCTCCGTACTTGCGCGAAGTTCCGCCATCTGCCTGTTGGAACGCCTCGAACACGACATCGAGTTTATCTTTCGGAATACCGATGCCCGTGTCTTTCACAGAAATGGCCAACTGATCTCCAGCATCACGTTGCAGGTTGACCGTTACCGACCCGTTATCGGTGAACTTGATGGCATTGCTTATCATGTTCTTGATGATCTGATCGAGACGCTGTCGATCTGTATTGATCTTTGCAGGAAGAGCACCGTCCACCTCAACGTTCAGCACAAGACCCTTTTCTTCTGCTGAGCGCTTAAAGTTCCGTTTAATGTCTTCAGCAATCTCCGAAACAACCGTCTCATTGAGATTCAGATCCATCTTGCCAGCCTCAATCTTGCTCAGATCCAGGATCTCATTGATCAGGTTGAGCAGGTCGTAACCGCTTTTTGATACGATCTGTGCACTTTCAATCTGTTCTTCGTTCAGGTTACCTTCCTTGTTGGCGGCCAGGTCGTTAGATAGGATCAACAGGCTGTTCAGCGGGGTGCGCAGTTCGTGGCTCATGTTGGCCAGAAACTCACTCTTATACTTACTGCTCACTTCCAGTTGCTTGGCCTTCAGTTCAATGTCGGTTCTTGCTGCTTCAAGACCTCGGTTCTTCTCTTCTACGATCTGTGTCTGCTCTTCCAATTCCTCGTTGGCGGCCTGAAGTTCTTCCTGTTGTTCTTTCAGTTTTTGTGTCTGTTCCTCCAGCTCTTCATTGCTCTGCTGCAGTTCTTCCTGTTGCTGCTGCAATTCTTCACTTTGCCGTTGGGTTTCTTCAAGCAATTCTCGGATCTTGGTGCGTGCAATGGCAGAGTTCAGCGCAATGCCTATCGCTTCCATGTTCGATTCCAAGAATTCCTGTTGTGTAGAATTGAAATCATCGAACTTTCCAAGTTCCACAACCCCCAACACGTTTCCTTCAAACAGAAACGGCACCACAACAACACTCCTTGGCAGAGCATCCAACAGAGACGAACGCACGCGGATATCCTCTTCCGTCAACTCTGAGACCGATACGGTTTGCCGATCTTTTGCAACTTGGCCAATGAGTCCTTCACCAAGTTTGAAGCGCTTGTTTGCCTTCTCATTTTCAAGTGCATATTGCCCCGCAAGTGCGAGCTCATTGCCTGCATCATTTATCAGGTAAACACTTCCGATGGATGCTTTTACGTAATTACATAGGAAGGCAACAATGGCGTTCGAAAGGTCTTTGACATCTAAATCACCCCGCATGGCCTCATTGAGTTTGTTCTGCCCCGTGCTTAACCATTCGTAACGGTCGGCCTCTGCGGTCTTTTGCTTCAATGAATCCCGCATTTCAACAAGGGCACCGCCCAATGTTTCCAGTTCCCTCGAGCCTTCCACGTTCACATCCGTGTTCAGATCTCCAGCTCCGATGTTCTGTGCCACTGCAACCGCATTTGCCACAGGTCTTGTAATGGATCCTGTGATCAGCCATGCCAGTAAACCACTTATGAAAATGCCAACTGCAAGTAAAAGCCATTCAATGTTTGAGAGAAGACCAATTCGGTTGTTTATCGTTTCGAAATCCGCCAACATGAGTCGCTCATGATCATCCATGAGTTCATCCAGTACGCCTCGAATTTCCTTGTTGAGCGGGAGTACCTTTGTGTCCATCAGCGCCACGGCAGAGTCTTGATCGGTCAAGGCAATATCTTCAACCTGTTGCTGGTAGATGTCCAACTGGTCGATCATCGGTTTCAAGACCGAAAGACGCCTCGTATTCTCTGCATTGGTCCAACTCATAGAAAGGTTGTCCATTTGCCCGATCGATTCACGTATCTCTTCTTTCCAGGCAATTTGCCGCTCCCTTTTAAAGGTATCACGCTTTAATAGGATCCAGCCACGTAGCGATGCAATGCTATGATTGATGCCATTCATCAATTCCAGGTCTGCCCGAGAAGATGGTTGACGCTGATCTTTGAGAAACGAGGACAACGAATTGACATCTTTGACCTGACCGATAGTAATGAGCACGGCAATCGAAAGGGTAACGGCCATCATGAGGTAACCCAGTCCGATTTTCTTACCAAGTGTATCTATCCTAAAATTCATTTGCTCTTTGATTGTTGATGGTCTATTTGAAGTAACAGTTCGGTGATGTCCTGCATGTTCAGCACGTGGTCTACCTCGGTTGCCTGCAAGGCGGCCTTGGGCATGGCAGGGGTTTCGGCTGTCTCAGGATCCTGCACAATGGTCAATCCTCCCTTTTCTTTGATGTAGGCGAGTCCTTTGGCGCCATCGAAGTTTCCTCCCGTGCAAACAATACCAATAAGGTGTTTGCCATACGCTTCAGCGGCCGTTTCAAACAGCACATCAATGGATGGACGTGCATAGTTTACCCGCTCATCAACCGTTAGCGTCAACGTATGGTCGGGTTCAACGAGAAGATGATAATTGGCTGGTGCCAGATACACGGTTCCTTCCTTCACAGACTCCTTTTCGTCTGCCTCTTTTACAAAAACCTGACTTTTGTCGTTCAGCAGTTGCGCCCAAATTCCATCAGAAGTATCTCCTATGTGCTGAACGATGAGCAAGGCCATAGAAAAATCCTTTGGCAGGGAGGTGACCAGATTCTTCACAACCGCCATTCCTCCAGCGGAAGCACCCAGCACGATGGCCTGATATGTTACCTGCCCGTTCATCTGTACTTCTTCTTATAGATCTTCTGCTTCTTGTCCAATACATCGAAATGAGATTGGTACTCCGAGAATTGCAGACTTTCCTTATTTCCCAAGCAGAGGATGCCACCGTTCACCAAACTGTTGTGAAACAGTCCGTGTACCTTATTCTGTAGTTCTTTATTGAAATAGATGAGCACATTGCGGCACACCACCATCTGGGTTTCTGCGAAATCACTATCGGTCACCAAGTTGTGGTTGGCCCACACGATATTCTTCTTCAATGAGGCATCCATAATGGCCGAATCGTACTGCGCATGGTAGTAGTCTGAAAAAGAGCCTTTTGCCCCAGAATCTTGGTAATTCTTCGCGTACTTTTTCATCAGTTCCGCAGGGTAAATACCCTCTTTGGCATGCTTAAGAACATGATGGTTGAAGTCGGTGGCATAGATCTGTGTCCGATCATACAGTCCTTCTTCCTTAAGCAGAATGGCCATGGAATAGACCTCTTCGCCCGTGCTGCATCCTGCATGCCACAATTTAATGTATGACCATGTTTTGAGGATGGGGACCACTGTCTCTCTGATGGCCTTGTAAAAGTTCGGGTCACGGAACATTTCTGTTACGTTGATGCTCAGATCCTTGAGTAGAAGTGCTGCAAAATCCGCATCATGCAATACCAGATGCTGCATCATGCTTACGCTCTCTATTCGGCTGAGGCGCAAACGGCTGAGAACCCTTCGTTTCACGTGTGCCTTGGAATACTCACGGAAATCGTAGCCATATTTTCGGAAAACCGCTTCCAGCAACAGCTCGATCTCCAGATCGACCGTGGTCACGGCATTCGAATCAATATCAGATAATCCGTTCACGCCAGTTCATTTTGCGAACATTGGCTGTATCGGAAACCAAAATGCAAACGGACCTGATGGTCTCGTCAACAATAACTCAAGGGGAAAACAATCTTACTTCTCAATTCCAATTTCACGGTAGCATTCCAAGAGTTCCCAGTTTATTGATACAGTTCAAAGTTCCTAAGATTCAATGTATTGATTGGGGTTGTTCAATACCCCTAAATGTACAGAATACATGCAATTGGGGCAACGGAATTTCGATACTCTTCAACATAGTAGTGTTGAAATCTGCGGTTCAGCTTCAAAGCTGAATTCCCAGTACAAGAACATCATCAATTTGTATCTCATCCTTTTGCCAAGTTTGGTAATACTCCTTTAATAGCTGTTGTTGTTCAGATATAGGGTGTTCGGCAGCATTGGAAAAATGCTTGGCCATGTTCTTTTTCATCATCTTTTTTCCGTTCTCACCACCGAACTGAGAATAGTAACCATCGGAACTGAGATAGATGCGGTCACCTTTTTTGAACGGGATCTCCGTTTCAGCAAAACGCTTCAGTCCACTACCGGTAACTATTCCACCAATGCCGTGTCGGCTGCCCTTCAGTTCATTCAACTGGCTGCCGTCATAATGAAATAGTGATAGGTTCGCGCCTGCAAACACCAACCTGTTGTTGATCCTATCTACGCGGCACAACGCAATGTCCATTCCGTCCTTTACAATGCCTGTTTCCTGTTGCAGGGCCGCGATCACGGCCTCATTCAAATGAAATAGGATGTCTCTGGGTCGGGTAAACCTATAATTGGCAACCACCCTTTCCAGCAGTTGGTTGGCAATGATGCTCATCAACGCCCCTGGAACGCCATGGCCTGTACAATCTGCTACAGCCACAAAATCATATTGCTCATCAAAATGACACCACAGAAAATCGCCACTTACAACATCCCGCGGCATCCACAGTACAAACGAGTCGGGGAATATCTTCTGACAGTCTTCGATCTTCGGCAAAATGGCCTGCTGTATGTGTTTTGAATATTCAATGCTGTCGAGGATGTCCTTGTTTTTTTCTGCCAGTTCTTGAGTACGTTCCTCCACACGGTCTTCCAACTCGGCCAAGGTCTTTTCCAATTGCTGTTGGGCCAGTTTAAGCTCCGTTACATCCTGCACAATTCCGTATAGGCGTATCGGCTTTCCCTGACTGTCAAAGTCAAATCGGGTTTCTGAATGGCAATGGCGCCGGGCACCGTCCGATTTCCGAATGACCCGATAATCGAAAACGGTATCCTTCAACGTCTCAAAAGTCTCCGAAACGCTTTGCGTTACAAATACAGCATCTTCTGGGTGAATGACCGACAAAAACAGATCCAATGTCCTTTCCGATTCGTTGTCAAGGCCATAGATGTTGAAGAGCTCATCTGACCATTTCTGGACAAGACCATTTTTCATATCCACCTCCCAGCTGCCCACATGCGCAATGGCCTGAGCCATCTTAAGACCATACTCACTATCCCTGGTTTTCTTTTCGGCAAGTTTTTGTTCGGTAATATCATGGGTAGTTCCATACAGACCGACTGGCTTCCCCTGCTCGTCAAAGTCAAACTTCGTGGTGGCATGAATGTGCCTGACCGTACCGTCCTTTCGAACAATTCGGTGATCCATAACCGTATCGCTAAAGGTTTCATTCGATCGGTCAATACTTTCCTGTACAAATTTCAGGTCATCAGGATGGATAAAGGACAACCAACTTTCATAAGACTGTTCGGTCTCTTCAGTATTCAGGCCGTATATCCTACAGGCCTCCTCGGACCAAATGGCAACACCCGTGGCAAAGCTCAGTTCCCAACTGCCCACGTGGGCAATGGCTTGCGCCTCTTTCAATCGTCTTTCACTATGCTTGAGTTCTTTTTCCGCCCGTAATTTTTCAGTAATGTCTCGCGAGTAGCAGGCCGTGCCTATTACCTTGTCGTTCTGCCATATTGGATAACAGGAGATCTCTGACCAGCGCTGAACGGGAGCATCTGCATGAATCACCTCAGTAAATGTTTCCCCTGAGAAGGCTCGTTCATAGAGTGTCTTGAAATATTCGGATTGCTCTGCCGACATAATCCCCGACAAAACATTGTCACCCGCTTTCAACTCCTGCCCAGAATATGCTTTCATGACCTCCTCAAAACGCTGATTGCATGTGATCAACCTGTAATTTCTATCCACACTCCACATGCGGTCTTTGGTATTGTTAATGAGGGATCTGAGGTTGCTTTTGTCGAACTCGCGTTGTTTTTCAGCCCGTTTACGTTCAGATACATCACGGATAAATCCGATAAAATGCGGCTCCCCGTTCAACTGCGAGGGGGTGATGCTTAAGGAAACATCGATCTCTGTCCCATCTTTCTTCAAGGCATTGACCTCAATGGTTCTGTTCAGAACGGGGCCTTCTCCTGTTTTGAGGTAGTGTTTCATACCTTGCTCATGGGCAGTACGATGGCGCTCTGGGATGATTGTTTCGGACAATCGTCTGTCCTTGACCTCTGCTTCATCCCAGCCGAAAAGTGCTTCTGCTTTTGCATCCCACTTGGTAATGATCCCCTCCTTATCTATTATAACCACCGCATCTAACGAAGCTGCATAAATACGTTCGATCAATTCGCGCTGCTCCTGTGCCTCCAGTTCAGCATGTTTTCGTTCGCTGATGTCGCGAAGCACCACCATCATATTCGATGTCGTTTCCGAACCATTGTCACGAATGGGTAGGGCAACCCCTTCCATCCAACTATAGGTCCCGTCTTTTTTTTGAAAACGGAAGGTTGTTGAAGCTTTGATTCCCTTCTTGATAAGTGTATTGAGTTTCTGGGTCAGTTCTGCAACATCATCTGGGTGAACATATTCAAAGATGTCCTGACCCAGAAGCTCATCAACCGTAAATCCAAGGGTTTCTTTACAGGCGGGAGAACAGTAGGAATAGACTCCCTCAATGCTGTGTATGGAGATGACATCCGTAGAGGATTCCGTAAGCAGCTTGTACTTCTGCTCAGACATCAATGCCGATTCCCTGAACACATCTATTTGAGTGTCCGAAACATGGTGGTCAAAAACCTTTTGTATCGCCAAAGGCAAGCGCGATAGTCTATCTTTTAACAGGTAATCATCAATGTGATTTTTGGTCAGTTCAGCGGTTAGTTTATCATCCAGCGTGCCCGTTAAAAGAATAAAAGGAATTCGATGACCCTTTTTCTTCATCTCTTTAAACGCTTCTACACCTGTATAGTCAGGAAGATTGAAATCACTGAGTATCAGATCTGGCTTCCACTTGTGCAAGGCTTCTAAAAAGTGCTTTCGATCCGTAACGTGTTTTAGTTTGAAGCGAAATTCAGATTGTTCCAAGTGGTCAGCTACAAGCTTTGCATCATACTCGTTATCTTCCAGTAGTAGAATTTTCAGGACATCTTTATCCATGATATATTATGCAAGAGGTTGATAACATTAAGTTACTGTCTTAACGGAGAAAAGGTGATGTCGTTTGTCGATATTCGGTTGATTTTGTTATTCCTTATTCCTGGTTTTCACTTTATATATGACATTTCGATACTTTACGATAGATTATTGTTTAGAAAAATATTTGGCATAAGAGTGCGATTCCATTGTCGGAATCAAATGGAAAACCCGATGAGATCAACGCCTCCCGTGACGGGCTTTACAGGCGAACTCCCATTACAAGCACATCATCGATCTGTTCATTATCTCCTTTCCATGATTCAAAGGAGCGGGTCACAGCATCCAATTGCTCTTCTGTAGGCAATTGATGTATCTGCTCAAACAGTTCTTTTAGCTGTTTCACCATGAACCGTTTGTCATTCGGACCACCGAACTGATCCTGAAACCCATCGGAAAAGAGGTATAGCATATCTCCTTTCTCAAATTCGACCTCATGCGTCTCAAAACTCTTACTGGCCGAACTGATATATGCACCCAGAGAATACCTGCTTCCTTTTAGAACCCGTACCCCTTGTTTGCCTACAATGACAACTGGGTTCATCGCCCCTGAGAATTGAAGCCTGTTCTCCTTCGTGTCAATAGTGCAGAATGCCACATCCATGCCGTCATTTACCAATTCGGTACCGTTCTTGAATCGGTTCTCAAGTTCTGTGTCCAAAAGTTCCAACACAAGTGATGGGTGTCGCCATTCCTGATTCACCACAATATGGTTGAGTAGGTCAGAACCTAAAAGACTCATGAATGCACCAGGTACTCCATGGCCTGTACAGTCAGCGCATGCGAGCATGATCTGTTTTCTTGATTTATGCAACCAGTAGAAGTCTCCTCCAATGATGTTCAGCGGGCGGTTAAAAATGAAATGTTCCTGAAAGTGACGTTCAAAGAGCCGTTCGTCAGGTTGAACAGATCTGACCAGACGCTCAGCATATCGGATGCTGTCCGTGATTTCCTGATTTTTCTGTGCGAGTGAAGCGGTCCGTTCATCAACACGTTGTTCTAGCTCGCCTAATGTTCTCTTCAGTTCATATTGGGCCCGCTTGACATCGGTCACGTCCTGTATCACCCCATACAGACGTGAGGGCTTTCCGTCCATGTCAGTTTCTGCATGGGTTTTCGACCTCAGTATCCGCTCCGTTCCATCAGGACGAATTATTTTGAACAGTGACTCCATATCAGTCCCCTCATTCTGCACCTTCTCCATACCTTGAAGCATGTGTTCTCTATCATCAGGGTGAATGATGGACTTGAAGAGGTCAAAGTCCGCTTTCACGTCCCTCGGTACACCGCAGATATCACGGAGCGAATCGGACCAGTAAAGCGCGTAGGAAGAGACATCATAGTTCCAGTTACCGAAATTGGCCATGTGCTGAGCCTCCGCAAAGAGACGTCTGATCCTATCAAGCCTTTTGCGTTCCTTGTTTCGTTCAGATACGTCTCGGGCAATGACAATGATCTCCTTCAATACTCCGGTCTCTTTGTCTATGACCGGACTTGCTGAGGATTCGACATCAATGACCGACCCATCTTTTCGGAGTATGCCGTGACCGACCACAATGGTTTCCTTTGAGCGGAGCATGGCCTGATGCTTTCTGCTCACATACTCCAGATCGGATTCAGGGATCAGTTCATATCCTGACCGACCAAGCAGTTCATCGGGACGGAATCCCAACATCCGTTCACTGGTCTTTGATACGAAGACATAGGTTCCGAGGGCGTCAACAACGGTGATAAGGTCATCTGAATGATCAGTGATCGTTTGGTACCGTTCGGTCGTCATATTGGATACCTTTTCCTGAGCATCCAGTTGTGCATCCGTTTCCCGTTGCTGCAACTGTTTGTGGATCGCATGAGGAAGCCTTGCGAGTCGGTCCTTCAGTAGATAATCATCGATGCCAATGTCCAGCATTTCATTCGCTGTATTGTCGGTCAGCGTCCCCGTGATCACTATGAATGGGATTTTCCCACCAAGGCCACGTGTGACCAGCTTCCGGAATGCACCCAATGCATCGTACCCTGGCAGGGAATAATCGCAGAGTATGACATCCCAAGGATTCTGAAGGGCCAGCTCATATTCCTTCTTACAATCAACGTGGTTCAGGTTGAAGGCCAGGTCACTGTTCTTAAGAACATCACGGATCAGTTGAGCATCCGAGTGCGAGTCTTCAAGCAACAGTATTCGTAAAGATCCTTTCATGGAGCAAGCCTCTATCGGTTAACAACTTGTTACCTTGAATCTTAAGAATAGTTGTGTCGTTTGTCGATATTTCTCTGAACTTCTTGCTTTTTCAGAAACGGTTTATTTTGAATTGAACCGGATTGCAGAGTGCCATCAACACCTCAATTTTCCTCATTGCAGAACTGAAAATTAATGCATGTTCCATTGACATGATGTTGAAGGTTTCGTACCTTCGGTTCAACGTCATTCTGGTGAGGAACTGTTAACTCCGGATTCATCCATGGTGATTCGGAGAAGTTGTCATTTGGAACACAGGTGTGGCAATAGGGTGTCACATAGGTTACCTGTGAAGACGTGGCCCCGTTTGGTCAACGGGGCTTTTTTAGTTCGGGTAGATAAATATGATTATTCCACGCGGATGCCGTGGCGGTTTGCTTCGCACTCGTTGCAATAGGTTTTGCCATCGCAGCCCGTCACCCCTGGGCAATCCGTGGTGCATCCTTGGTTTTTGGATGCATCATACAATGCTTGGTCAAAGCAATCTTTCTTACAGGAGATGATCGTAAGACCTAAGATGAATGAGGTGATGATCAGCGGTAGGAAATAAGAATTTTTCATGGTATCGTATGCAAAATGGTTTGGATAACGGATGGTCGGCATCATTTATTGCAGATCATCATGAACAATAACTCATGCTTGATTTTTCAGACTTCAGTTACGTTCAAATCCTCCCCAACTTCTCCAATATCCTCCGCACCTCATCAGGCGGCAGTCGTAGCAACAGCGCATTCAGGTCAACGGCAGGCTCCTTCCGTAGCGCGTTCAGAGGATGCTCCTCCGAGCCCTCCCAGTCGTAAAGGTCGTTCGGCAGGCACATAAAGGCGTTGCACAGCCGTGTAAGCATGCTCATCTTCACCGCCTTCCTCTCAGGGTCAAGCAGCTTCCGTGCTTCCGATTCCGTAAAGCCCTTCATTTGCAGAAACTTCACCTCCGAGCGCGCCTGCCGCTGCTCCACCATCCGCTTCACGTTCAAAAAGAGTCTTCCTTCGGGCATCGGCTCATCCGTTCGGGGTTCAATGCTCAACTTCTCAACCTCTGCCAAAAGCAACTCCACCTTTTCCTGGCTCAACTCACCAAGTGACGAGGCAGCTGGGACGCTCGAAACCATATTCAGCCCAAGCAGATGACTTTCCCGGTCGCCATGCCACCGGAACAGGTCGTTCGGAGTGCACACGAACGCCTCGCACAGCCGCTGTAGCGTCCTGTCCCGTATCAATTGCGCAGTTGTCGGCTTCGAAAGCGTCCGCGTCTGTTTTTCCGAAAACCCCTTTCCGCGCAGAAACACCGCCACGCTTTTCAGCCCCGTCTGTCGGGCAATTGATGCAAGGTCCAGTCTCAACATGGCCATCTTGGTTTAAATAAACACGCGCTTCCAGACAGGAAACAGCCGCTATCCGCTACGCAATGGATGCTTTCGGAGAATCAAGGGCGGCTTTTCTCTTCCCAAAGGCTGCTCTTCCATAAACTTTGGATGTTCCTTGTTTATTGTGGGCGTCTTTCCTGTTTTCAAAGACAGCGTATCGTTAAGAAAGGGCGGTTTGGCGTTTATCAAAGGCACATTCTCGGCTCGCAAAGGCCGCTGTTCTCAAAACAACAGGCAATAAAAAATCCCCGACCAGCATTGGTCGGGGATTTTCAATATCATCAGTAGAGACGCATAGCATGCGCCTCAGCACTTATTCGGTCTTTCCTCCTTCAGCTCCTTCTTCCACAACTTCCATAACCTCTTCCTCGATCACGTTTCCGTTCTCATCAGTTACGGTTTCAGTAGTGGTGGTTGTAGTTACCTCAGTACCATCTTCGGTAGTAGTGGTCTCTACAACAGTTTCAACAACAGCGGCATTGGCCATGGCTGTATCATCAGCAGCAGGAAGATCCAACGCGATAGATGGAGCGATCACCAACGCAACCACACTCATCAACTTCAGAAGGATGTTCAATGAAGGACCGGAAGTGTCTTTGAATGGGTCACCAACCGTATCACCGACAACGGCAGCCTTGTGTGGCTCAGAACCTTTGTAGTACCTCTCTCCGTTGATGTCAACACCTTCTTCAAACATCTTCTTGGCGTTGTCCCAAGCACCACCGGCATTCGATTGGAAGATGGCCATCAATACACCCGCAGAAGTTACACCTGCAAGAAGACCTCCAAGCATTTCAGGACCACCTGCAAAGCCAACAACCACAGGAACGATCACCGCCATCAGACCCGGAACAACCATTTCCTTGATAGAAGCCTTTGTAGAGATCTCAACACATTTGTCATACTCAGCAACACCGTCAGCAGCTTCAAAGATCGCCTTGTCCTCAGCACTCCACTCGGTAGAATCTTTGCCTTCGTTACGCTTCAATACTTCAAGCGCATCCTTCAATGCAGGAATATCAGCAAACTGACGTCTTACTTCCTCGATCATCGACATGGCAGCACGTCCAACCGCATTCATGCTCATGGCAGAGAACACGAATGGAAGCATCGCACCTACAAGAAGTCCGGCCATTACACGCGGCTCAGCAATATTGATCATGCTCACATTGGCCTGCTGCATGAATGCTGCAAACAAGGCAAGCGCGGTCAACGCAGCAGAACCAATGGCGAATCCTTTACCGATGGCGGCAGTTGTATTACCTACTGCATCCAATTTATCTGTACGCTTACGTACTTCTTTCGGAAGTTCAGCCATTTCAGCAATACCACCAGCGTTGTCAGAGATAGGACCGTAAGCATCCACCGCCAACTGAATACCCGTATTTGCAAGCATACCTACCGCAGCAATGGCAATACCGTACAATCCTGCAAAGTGAAATGCAATAAGAATAGCAGCAGCGATCAAAAGAACAGGAATCGCAGTACTCATCATACCTACTCCCAAACCAGCAATGATGTTGGTTGCAGAACCTGTCAGAGACTGACGGACAATAGAGGTTACAGGAGGCGTATCTGTACCTGTGTAGTACTCGGTGATCTTACCGATGCCCAAACCTGCGATCAGGCCGGCCAATGTTGCGAAGAACACACCGTTGGCAGTAAAGGTCTTGTCTCCAATGATCCAGCTTTCTGGAAGGAACGCCACGATGATGAAGTAAGAAGCAACAACCATAACCCCGGCAGAACCGAATTCACCGATGTTCAAAGCGGTGTGAGGGCTGCCGCCTTCTTTTACTTTCACGAAGAAGGTACCAACGATAGACATGACGATACCGGCTGCAGCCAACACCAATGGAAGCAATACAGCTCCCAAACCATCAAACTGTGAAGCAAATTCTGGAAGCGTAACGAAAGCCGCGCCCAAAACCATGGTACCGATAATGGAACCAACATAAGACTCGAAAAGGTCAGCACCCATACCTGCCACGTCACCAACGTTGTCACCAACGTTATCTGCAATGGTAGCTGGGTTCAGTGGGTGATCCTCAGGAATACCGGCCTCAACCTTTCCTACAAGGTCAGCACCAACGTCAGCAGCTTTCGTATAGATACCACCACCAACACGTGCAAAAAGCGCGATAGAAGAAGCTCCCAAAGAGAAGCCTGCCAACACGTTCAGCACTTTCGTGATGTCCCAATCAGCACCGATAACTTCAGAATAGAGAAGGAAAAGGCTGCTCAGACCGAGAACACCCAAGCCTACAACACCCATTCCCATAACCGAACCACCACCGAAGGCAACTTCAAGTGCCTTTCCAAGCGAAGTTTGTGCAGCATTGGTTGTACGGACGTTTGCCTTTGTGGCCACTTTCATACCCAAGTAACCCGCAAGGGCAGAGCAGATCGCACCAACAACAAACGAAAGCGCCACAAGTGGGCTCGATTCAGCCTCACCAGCGCCTTTAAAAGCAAGAAGGCCAGCTACCGCCACTACGAAAATTGCAAGGATCTTGTATTCAGCGCTCAAGAACGCCATAGCACCTTTCGAGATGTTATCAGCGATACGCGCCATCTTGTCGTTACCGACAGGTTGCTTGCTTACCCAAGCACTTTTCCATGCAACATAAAGGAGCGAAAGCACTCCGAACAATGGAAGGATGTAAATGATCTTGTCCATGATTAGATATTGGTTGTCTTAGTTGTTTTTAACCTCTTTTTTGAAGCGCGCAAAGGTATGAGAAACATCATTTAATGCAAACCTCATTCTCGTTAAGCAAAAGTGAAGCTATTTGTTTGAGAATGAACAGGGTAGAGGTCTGGTTATTTGGGCGTTCCTCCGCACATAACCGCTTTGGCGTTATGTGCGGGGTCGGGTCTTCCGCTATATCTTTTTTCAGAACGGGCGCTGAGCTGTCATCCTGAAAGACTTGCCCTGAGCCTGTCGCAGGGTCGAAGGACGAAGCGCGAGTGATTGAAAAAAGGATGCCGCTTCAGCCCCTAACGCACGCTACCTTACACTTTCTTTTGATTCCCCGAGGTACGAGGGGTCTAAAATCGTGTTAAGGAGGCGCTTCCTTCGTCAGCGAAACAATTCTGTCTCCAGTGGCTATTCTTCCTTTCGGATTTCGAGTTTTCCGTTACTGAACGTAAAGCACACCCTTCACAGCCTCCACAACCCTTCCAACATTCGGAAGCCATTCTTCCACAAGCGTAGGAGCGTAGGCAAGCGGTGTGTCCTGGCACGTCACGCGTTTCACAGGCGCATCCATGTAGTCAAAAGCATCTTTCTGCACGTTATAGGTCAGTTCGGATGAAATGGAGGCCAGCGGCCACGCTTCTTCCACCACCACCATGCGGTTCGTCTTCTTTACAGATTCCACAACGGTAGCATAGTCAATGGGTCTTACTGTGCGCAGATCGATCACTTCCGCTTCAATTCCTTCTTTCGCCAATTCCTCGGCTGCGGCCAGTGTCACTTTCATGATTTTCCCGAAGGAAACGATGGTCACATCCTTTCCCTTGCGTTTTACATCCGCTTTTCCGATCGGAATGAGGTATTCGCCTTCGGGAATCATTCCCTTGTCGCCATACATCTGCTCGCTTTCCATAAAGATCACAGGGTCATTGTCGCGGATTGCTGATTTCAGCAGCCCTTTCGCATCCGCAGGGTTGGAAGGAACCACTACTTTCAACCCAGGACAGTTCGCATACCAGTTTTCAAACGCTTGCGAGTGCTGCGCTGCCAATTGCCCGGCAGAACCTGTCGGTCCGCGGAAAACGATAGGCACAGTGAACTGCCCACCGCTCATCTGGTGAATCTTCGCAGCCGAGTTGATCACCTGATCGATCGCAACCAGCGAAAAATTAAACGTCATGAACTCTACAATGGGGCGGAGTCCGTTCATCGCAGCACCGATGCCGATGCCAGCAAAACCAAGCTCCGCAATGGGTGTGTCAATCACCCGTTTCTCCCCGAATTCATCCAACATGCCTTGGCTCACCTTATACGCACCGTTGTATTCGGCCACTTCCTCTCCCATCAGAAACACGTTTTCGTCTCTTCGCATTTCCTCACTCATCGCTTCACATAGCGCTTCTCTGAACTGTACTTCTTTCATGGTTTCAAATATAAGGGTCTATGATTGCATCTTAGAAGGGTCTTGTCTGCTGTCAAAAATGTCGGTCACAAGGACGGTATCAGCTTTCTCGATGATACGATAGACAACCTTGAAGTGTCCGACAATGATGCGTCTATGCTCCATCTCAAGTTCTTCAAACATTGGTTCAAGCTGACCGATGAATGGACTGTCGGCAAGTTCATATGTTGAACGAATTACCTTTCTGCCGATTTCCAGACAAAGACTTTCAGGATGTCTTTTACGCATGAATTCCAGCCCACGCTCCAGATTTGTAAGCGCGGTTTCGGTGATGACCACCTTCACTTCTTCAGTCGTTTGGTCAGTTCTTCCAGAGCTTCGTTTGGAGAATAAGTTCTTCCAGCCTCAAAGTCTTCTTCCGAGCGTTTAGCATATTCCATACGTTCTTCTCGAAAAGCACTGATTTTGGATTGACGTTCACGGTAATTCAGCAGGCTTTTGAAAGCCGAGATCAGATCAGGGTCGTCAACTTTGTCCAACTCTTCCTTTATCCAGGCAATATCCGTTTTGATGCTCATTGCGGTTAGAATGTTCTTTCAAAGATAGAGAACGGCTTCATCCTTTCTACAGATTATCCACGATCAATTTCGCAGCCTTTTCCGAAGCGCCACCACCGCCAAGTGCCGTCCAAAGGTTGTCGTAATCTTCCTGAAGTTGGGTTTTGGCCTTCTCATCGTTCAACAAACGGTTCAATTCCTTGGTCAGGTTTTCCTTATTCAGTTCCTGTTGTATCAACTCCTTCACCGCAGGTTTGTCCAGAATGAGATTGACCAGCGAGATGTAAGGCACCTTGATCAGACTTCGCGCAATGCGCACCGAAATGCCGCTCGCCTTGTAGCACACGACCTGCGGCACTTTCAAAAGACCCGTTTCCAAGGTGGCGGTTCCGCTTGCCACCAGCGCAACTTTCGCTCGCGAAAGCAGCTTGTACGTGCCATCCTCAAACACATCAACCTTGCCCAAATGGAAGCGTGATCTGTAAAACGCGGCCGTCCTTCCCGGTGCTTTGCCTATCATAAAATGATATTCAGGAAAGTGTTCCTGAAGTTTCAGCATCTCAGGTAGAATGTGTTTGATCTCCTGCTCGCGCGATCCTGGCAACAGCGCGATCACATTCTCCTTTCTGA
The DNA here is from genome assembly GCA_016124845.1 of Flavobacteriales bacterium. Taxonomy (NCBI): domain Bacteria; kingdom Pseudomonadati; phylum Bacteroidota; class Flavobacteriia; order Flavobacteriales; species Flavobacteriales bacterium. The sequence continues at coordinate 32,216 of WGMW01000038.1, read as the reverse complement.
TGTCGGATCGTTGATTCCGTGCTTCTATTTCATCGATCAGCGGATGTCCAACAAAATCAACGTTCATCCCATGCTTCGCGAAGAATTCCTTTTCAAAGGGAAGGATCACCATCAGGCGGTCGATGTATTTCTTCATCTTCTTCACACGGTTCTCTTTCCAGGCCCAAACCTGTGGCGAGATATAATAGAAAACACGGATGCCCCGCTCCTTGGCCCATTTTGCCATACGCAGATTGAAACCTGGATAATCGATGAGAATGATGGCGTCAGGCCGATTTTCCGTCAGTACTTTCTTGCAAATGCGGAAATTCTCGCGCACCGTTCCAAGGTTCTGAACGATCTCCACGAAACCCATGAAACTCAGCTTGTCCAACGGACGCAGGATCTTCATGCCCTCCGCCTTCATCCGTTCGCCTCCAAAACCTTCAAACGTTGCGCTGGGCGCAAGCGTTCTAATTGCCCGAAGCAGATTAGCGCCATGCATATCGCCCGAAGCCTCACCCGCAATGACAAAAAGCTTCATGCAAGAAATTTTAGGTAAACGATGACAGCACCGTAGATGAAGGTGGCCAGAATAACGCCTCGTGCCGAAACATCCAGTTTCGCTCGATAAAAGGCAAAGAACGCAGCGAGATTTCCGAGAAGACCGATGGAAATAAGTCCTGGCAATTTCTCTCCGCGAAGCATCAGTTCGCTGAAATCCTCAAAACCCAGCTTCCCGAAATTGATCTGCCAGAAGATGAACATCACAATGATGGGAGCCACAAGCCCAATGATCAAGCCAAGTATGGTGTTGTCTTTATTCAAAGCCCTTATCTCTTATCACTTGTTTCTTGTCTCTTTACCCAAGGTCCCAATCATTCAAACGCGGCATGGCGTGGTGTGCCGTCAGGTCGAACTGCACGGGAACGGCAGAAACATATCCATTATTGAGTGCCCAAACATCCGTGTCCTCGCCCTTATCATAGTTGGCGAATGCGCCAGTGAGCCAATAGTATTTTCTGTTGTGCGGATCGGTGCGTTCGTCAAATTCCTCCTCCCATTTGGCATTGGCCTGTCGGCAGATCTTTACGCCTTTGATCTGTTCCAACGGAAGGTCGGGAATGTTCACGTTCAGTAGCGTTCCTGTTGGCATGCCGAAATGAAGCATGTTTTTCACAATGATCTTCACGAAGTGTTTTGAAGCCGTGAAATCGGCATCCAGCGCATAGTTCAAAAGTGAGAAACCAACAGACGGAATTCCCTCAATGGCACCTTCCATCGCGGCCGACATCGTTCCGCTGTAGATCACGTTGATGGAATGGTTTGCTCCGTGATTGATGCCTGAAATCACCAGATCGGGTTTTCGGTGAAGGATCTTGTCAATGGCGATCTTCACGCAGTCAACAGGCGTTCCGCTGCATTGGTAACCGAGGCTTTCGCCATGATATTCCACTTTGTCCAAGCGCAATGGTTTGTTCAACGTAATGGCGTGTCCCATTCCACTCTGCGGACTGTCGGGCGCAACCACAACCACTTCGGCAAGCTCTTGCGCGGCTTCTACCATCGCCTGAATACCGGGTGCCGTAATTCCATCATCGTTCACAGCAAGTATCAAAGGTCTCTTCTTCGGCATGTCGGTTTGTTTGAAGCAAATGTAAGGCCTTGATGCAGTTAGGGTTTGATGCGTCAAACCTTAACGGAAACACAACGGCCCCGCACTTGGTCTAAGTGCAGGGCCGTTCAAGTCCCCCTTTGGGGGATTTAGGGGGTCGTTATCCCACTTTGATCTCCTTGAGTTTCTTCACCTCCTGATCCACTTTCGGAAGGTCGATCTTCAGAATGCCGTCCACATACTTGGCATCGATCTTCTCTACGTTCACCATTCCGTTCAGGTTGAAGCTACGCTTGAAGTTTCCACTTCTGAACTCACGTTTCACGTAGTTCTCTTTCTTGTCTTCATTTTCGACCTTCACTTCTCCAGTAATGGTCAAGGTGTCGTCCTCAACAGCAACTTTAATGTCATCGCGGCTGTAGCCTGGGGCAGAAAGCTCTACATGGTAGCGATCGTCCAATTCTTTGATGTTGGCTGCTGGAACCCACTCAGAGACTTCCTGTGGTTGCCAGTCCTTCCAGAATTCATCGAAGATGGAAGGAAAAACGTTGTTTGGTTTTCTAACTTTTACGAGTGTCATGACTTATGTTTTTATGGTTAATAATCAATCCGTTTGATTCCCGACCCTTCGAAATCTGTGCCATCGGCTCAGAGGTTTGAAATGAGTGTCAATATGACCGAATTGATTGTTTTCGGCTGTCAATATTTCCGAATCGTTCAGAATATTTAACAGATACTGTCGCAAACTTATCGCATCAACGGTTGTTCTTTCAGTTGATGGCTATTGGTACGTCAATTGACATCCAAATGGAAATTCACTTAAAGGAAAAGACAGATGATTTTTAGTCCAGTTTTATTGCTGATAATGGTTGTGTTTGGCGTTATCGGCTTTGCGGTAAGCAGCAGGTTGAAGACCGTTTTCAATCAATATTCCAAGATGCCTCTGAGTTCTGGAATGTCTGGAGCGCAGGTGGCTGCCAAGATGTTGGCCGACAATGGTATTTATGATGTAACGGTGGAAAGCGTTGCAGGCCAGCTCACCGACCATTACAATCCTGCGAACAAAACCGTGAATCTCAGCCAAGAGGTTTACAATGGTCGGAATGTATCGGCTGCTGCAGTGGCAGCACACGAATGTGGCCACGCAGTGCAACATGCCAAAAGTTATCCGTGGTTGCAGATGAGGTCTTCGCTGGTGCCGATCGTCAACTTCAGTACCAGAGCGTTGAACTTCGTTTACATTGCCATGATCTTCTTGGCGTTCACGGCCAACCTGTTCAATCAGATGCTGTTGACCATCATTGTGCTGCAATCGGCCATTACGCTTTTCACACTCATCACCCTTCCTGTGGAAATGGACGCGAGTAACCGCGCGCTGGTTTGGCTTGATAGAAGTGGATTGACCTCTGGAGAGGAACATGAAGGAGCGAAAACAGCACTCAAATGGGCGGGTAGAACATATATCGTAGCGGCCTTGGCTTCGCTGACCACGTTGCTGTATTACATTCTGCGGTACATGGGAAATAATAGGAGTTGATTGGTCTGATCAGAAAATCTTCTCAGGATTCAGGATCCCGTTCGGGTCAAAGACCTTTTTGATGCCACGCATCAGATCGAGGTTCTTTTCGGCCATGGCCAAATGCATGTAAGGCCGTTTGGCAATACCGATGCCGTGTTCGCCAGATAGCGTTCCGCCCAGTTCGATCACCGCTTTGAAGATGTCGGCAATGCCTTCGTTCACTTCTTTGTTCCAGTAGGCATCATCAATTTCCTCCTTCATAATGTTCACATGGAGGTTGCCATCTCCCACATGGCCGAAGCACACTGAGTTGAAACCGTACTGTTTGCCAATTCTTTTGATCGCTGTTATCAAAGCAGGCAGATTCCCGCGAGGAACAACCACATCTTCGGCTTTGGTGAGCGTGTATGAGTTGACGGCAGGCGAAACGTTTCTGCGCAATCGCCAAAGCCCTTCTTTTTCTTCTGCGCTCTGCGCGAAATAGACCTCGCCCGTTTCGTAGTTCTCCAATACTTCCACGATCTTCTCCGCATCGCGCATCAAAACCTCATCGTCATTCCCGTCCAGTTCAATGATCAGATGGGCGTTAATGTTGTCTGGCAGGTCGATGGAAACGGGTGCGCTGAGCACTTCATCCACGTATTTCATGGTCAGAACAATGGCATCACGCTCCACGAACTCCATTCCCGAAGGCGTAATTCCAGCCATGTAAATGCCCGAAATGGCCCGGCAAGCTTCCTCTGCAGTTGTGAACGGAACCAGCAGCGTCACATCCTTTTTCGGATATGGCCGCAGTTTGAACACGATTTTCGTAATGATGCCGAGCGTTCCTTCGCTTCCGCACATCAGTTGCGTGAGGTTGTAGCCCGTGGAATTCTTCAGAACGTTGGCTGCCGTCCAAATGAGCTCGCCTGTTGGCAATGCCACTTGCATGTTTAGAACGTAATCGCGTGTAACGCCATATTTCACCGCTTTCGGTCCACCTGCATTTTCGCCCAAATTTCCACCCAAAAAGCAACTTCCCTTACTACTTGGGTCTGGCGGATAGAACAGTCCTTTTTCTTTTACCGCATTCTGAAAAACCTCTGTGATCACTCCCGGCTCTACGGTGGCCTGTAGGTTCAATTCGTCAATATCCAAAATCTGATTGAAGCGTTTCATAGCGACAACCACGCCTCCTTTTATCGGTAGCGCGCCTCCGCTCAACCCCGTTCCGCCACCGCGTGGCGTTACGGGAATCACATGCTCGTTGCAGAGTTTCAGCATGGCAGCAACTTCTTCGGCTTTGCCAGGCATGACCACCACCTGTGGCATAAAAACGTGGTCTTCGGTCTTGTCGGAAGCGTGCTCGGTCAGCGTCTCTTCATCCACGTGGAAATTGGCTTCTCCAACAATGGTTTTCAGTGCGTTTATAACCTCAGCGGTGATCTGTCCGTAAGCCATGCAATTTTTAGTTTTGATCGAGTTAACGCAAAAGTAACCTACAAATGGAGCGACCTCTACGAAGGACAAGCATAGTTTTTCTCATCATTTTCAACACGCTGGCAGTTTTCGCGCAGCAGGAAATTACGCTCGAAGACATCTGGAAAACGGGCAAATTCCGAACAGAAGGTGTGTACGGAATCCGTTCGTTGAACGATGGAAAGCACTACACGACACTTCAGAACAGCAACGTGATCAAGTACAGTTACGAAAGTGGCGATTCTGTGGACGCGATCGTTCTGGCATCTGACCTGAAGTTTGATGGTGGGATGGTGACGATCGATGAATACGATTTCAATAAAAGCGAAACCAAACTGCTGTTGGCAACGGAGGAAGATCCTGTTTACCGCCATTCATCCAGCTACAAATATTATGCCTACGACCGAACGGATAAGAAGCTGCGCGAAGTAGCAGGAGGGAAGCATGTGTTTCACGCTACGTTTTCGCCCGTTTCCAATCAGGTGGCGTACGTGAAAGACAACGACCTGTACGTGGAAGACCTCGACACGAAAAAGACCCAACGCATTACTTCCAACGGAAAGAAGAATGAGATCATCAATGGAATGAGCGATTGGGTGTATGAGGAGGAATTCGCGTTTACCAAAGCCTTTCAATGGTCGCCCGATGGGCGTTTTATCGCTTATTATGAGTTCAATGAAACGGAAGTGAAGGAGTTCTCGATGACGAAATATGAAGGGCAACTTTATCCTTCGGAAGAAAGATTCAAGTATCCGAAGGCTGGCGAGAAGAACTCGAAAGTGGCCATTTACATCTACCACGTGGACCGTGAATTGAACGTGAAAGTGGAGATTGGGGAGCGCGATGACATCTACATTCCACGTATCAAGTGGACGAATGACCCTTCGACACTTTCCATCCAACGGATGAACAGATTGCAAAACCGCTTGGAGCTGCTGTTTGCGGATGCTTTGAAAGGCAAAACGCGTGTGGTGCTGAGCGAGATATCCGACACTTACATTGACATTACGGATAACCTAACATTTTTGGATGGCGGACAGGAGTTCATCTGGAGCAGTGAGAAGGATGGTTACAATCATCTCTACCTCTACGATGTGGCGGGAAACGTCAAGGCGCAGCTGACTTCGGGCGAGTGGGACGTGACCGACTTCTACGGCATCGATGCCAAAGGCAAGAACTTCTATTATCAATCATCCGAAGAAGGCCCGACACAGCGACATGTGTACGCGGCTTCGCTCAATGGCAATTTCAAGCGGAAGCTTACACCGAACAAGGGACAGAATTACCCGAATTTCAGCAAGACGAATGAGTATTTCATCAACCAGCATTCAGATGCGAATACGCCTCCGTTCATTTCGCTCATCACCGACAAAGGCAAGCAACTTCGCGTGCTGAAAGACAATGCTTCGCTCAAAAAGATGCTGGCGGAAATGAACCTGCCGAAGAAGGAATTCTTCTCATTCACACCATCCCACGGAACCTCGCTCAACGCATGGATGATCAAGCCTGCGAACTTCGATCCGACACAGAAATATCCAGTCCTTGTTTTGATTTACGGAGGACCTGGAAGCAACACGGTGAATGATGCTTGGGGCTCCAAAACGCAGATGTGGGAACTGATGTTGGCACAGCAGGGATACATCATTGTTTCGGTGGATAATCGCGGAACGGGAAACCGAGGAAGGGATTTCAAGAATTGCACCTACAAGCAGCTCGGCAAACTGGAAGTGGAAGATTACATTGAAACCGCCAAATACCTCGGAACGCTTGGCTATGTGAACCCTGCCAGGATAGGAATGTACGGCTGGAGCTATGGCGGCTATATGAGTTCGCTGGCGTTGACCAAAGGTGCCGATTACTATTCGATGGCCATTGCCGTGGCACCTGTCACCAACTGGCGTTTTTACGATTCCATTTACACGGAACGCTACATGCGAACGCCTCAGGAAAACGCCAAAGGCTACGATGATAATTCACCTATCAATCATGTGGAAAAGATGAAAGGCGCGTATCTCTTGGTTCACGGAACGGGAGACGATAACGTGCATTTTCAGAACACCGTGGAAATGACCGAAGCGCTTATTGAGGCCAACAAGCAGTTCGAACTGTACATCTATCCCGACCGCAATCATGGCATTTACGGGAAGAATGCACGCTTGCATCTCTTCACCAAGATGACAGATTTCATTAAGAAGAATCTCTGAACGAATAGTCGCTATGTGGTTTAGGTTTGATGCGTCAAACCCTTTCCGACAAAATCTTACCTTCAACGCCTTTCAAACATTCGACCTATGACAGCAGCACAGCAAAAGCAATTGTTCGGACACCCTGCGGGACTGTTCATCCTCTTCTTCACCGAAATGTGGGAGCGGTTCAGTTACTACGGCATGCGGGCGTTGCTGGTGCTGTTTCTTGTCACAGGATTGGAAGATGGTGGTTGGGCCTGGGAGCGCGAAGATGCGCTGAAGCTTTATGCCATGTACACGGGTTTGGTGTACGTCACACCGATTTTTGGTGGGCTTTTGGCCGATAAATTGCTTGGTTTCCGCAAAGCGGTGATGCTTGGTGCGTTTCTGATGACGTGTGGTCATGCGTCCATGGCACTCGAAACCGAGTTCACATTCTATCTCGGATTGATATTACTGGTTCTTGGAAACGGGGCTTTCAAGCCCAACATTTCGTCTATTGTCGGAAATCTCTACCCGAAAAGCAGCGATAAGAAAGATGCCGCTTACACCATTTTTTACATGGGAATCAATGCAGGTGCATTCTTAGGAATTCTGCTTTGTGGATATATCGGGGAGAAGGTAGGTTGGAGCTTTGGTTTCGGATTGGCGGGTGTTTTCATGTTCCTCGGTATGTTGCAATTCTATTTTGCTCAGGGCATTTTCGGCAAGATCGGGCTGAGCCCGAAACAAGGTCAGGCGTTGGAAGTTTCGGTACAGAACAACCACATGGAACTGGATGAGGATGTGGAGGAGAATGTTCCTGCAAACGTGGAGCGCGACCGCCTTTTGGTGATCGGTATTCTGGCCTTCTTCACTATCTTTTTTTGGATGGCGTTTGAACAGGCAGGAGGTTCCATGACCATTTTCGCGAAGGATTACACCAATCGTGTATTGACAGGGGAGGCAGCAAATACGTTCCGTTGGTTCAACACGATTTTAACCATTGCGCCACTTGCCATAGTGACCTATGTTCTTATAACGTTGTTTAGACAAACGTTTAAACGCTATTGGCTTTCGAACACTTTTTTAGGATTGAGTTTTGTAATAATATGGTATGTAGCCATTATAATGTTGATGAGGGAATTCACCGCAGAGAGCAGCGAAGTTCCAGCATCATGGTTCGGAATCCTCAACTCGTTCTTCATCATCGCATTTGCGCCTATCTTCTCGAAAATGTGGGAGAACTGGTTCAATCCATCGGCTTCCGTCAAATTTGCGCTTGGCCTTATCCTTCTTGGACTGGGCTTTGGTGCACTTGCATTTGGAGCTGCCAGTATTCCGCAAGGTGCTGCAACAGCATCTGTAAGTATGGTCTGGCTCATTCTTGCCTATTTCCTGCACACCATGGGCGAATTGGCACTCTCGCCTGTTGGTCTTTCTTACGTGAGTAAACTCGCGCCAGCACGATTGGTAGGCTTGATGTTCGGAGTTTGGTTCGGTGCCACTGCCATTGCAAACTACTTGGCAGGTTGGACAGGAAGTTTGATCGATACGATCACCGAGATGTATTCCATGTCAACGTTCTTTCTGATCTACACGGCATTGCCAATCGGTGCGGGAGTTGTATTGGTACTTCTAACACCCATCATCAAAAGGAAAATGCACGGAATCCATTAACGGTGCAACTTTTATTTTGCCGCAACCGTATTTGATAAGCATATTTGATTGCAGGATGTCTGACCACGTCCTTCACCCCTATAAATCCGTAAGCGAATGGGAGACTTGAAATCACTAAGATTGGAGGCTACCAAGGAGACACCACAGGTCACTTTGGATGCCGAAGCGAACAGATTTGAGATAACGGGAAGATCCTTTCCATTGAATGCGAAAGGTTTCTATTTGCCCATTTTGGAATGGCTTGATTCGTATGCCGCTGCTCCGAATTCAAAGACAGAATTCACGTTCAGGTTGGAATACTTCAATACGCCATCCTCAAAATCAATTTCTGATATATTGAGGAAGTTGAAGGAGATAAAGGACGATGGAAATGATGTGACCGTGTTCTGGTTCTACGAAGAAGATGATATCGACATTCTTGATCTTGGGCATGTTTTCGCCCGAACGGTAGGGATGGATTTCGAGTTCAAAGAATACACGGACTAAGTACCAATGTTTGACAACAGGAAGGCCCGCTGAGCAATTTGTTCGGTGGGCTTTTTTTATTGCTTCGGAAGCAGATGTTCCAATCCGTTGGTCTTGATGACATGGGCTGTGGAAAGCATCATTCCCAATTTCCCTTTCGGGAAGCCTTGCGCGTACATCCACTCCAGATAATAAACAGGAATATCCAAGACGCGCCAATCCTTGTACTTGCCATACGGCATCTTGTACGTAAGCAATTCCTTCAGCACATTCGGGTCGGGCTGTTGCATCCTAAAACTGATCAACCGATTTTCTTGTCAACTCTAAACTAAAAAAGCCTGCGTTCGCAGGCTTTTTCGGGTGGATGATGGGACTTGAACCCACGACCCCTGGAACCACAATCCAGTGCTCTAACCAACTGAGCTACAACCACCGTTTGGGGCGGCAAAGATAATGTAACTGACAATTCCAACAACAGTTCCATTTTACATCTGTTTAACCTTATAAGATTCAAATTTTCCATAGGGCAATAAACTATATTTGAGAGATGGCAGGGAAGAAAGAAGCAACGGTATTGGTAGAAGGAATGACCTGTTCGAGCTGTGCAGCAGGAGTTAATCGCGCACTTACGAAAGGAGGATATTCTGATGTGAACGTGAATTACGCCACGGGCGAAGTTTACCTCACAGACGTAAAAGATATCGACCTGGATCACGTGGCGGAACTCGTGAAAAAAGCGGGCTACGAATATGTAGGCACGAAACGGAAAGAGAAGCAAGGTTTAGCCTCCATCGAGAAGAAATTCCTGTTTACGCTGCCGTTTACCATTCCGCTGCTGTTGCACATGATTCCGGGAATGCCGGATTTCCTTAGTGACCCGATAGTGCAATTGGGATTGAGTCTTCCCGTCATGTTGCTTGGCATGTATCACTTCGGAAAAAGTGGACTTGGATCTTTACGAAATGGCGTGCCGAACATGGATGTGCTCATTTTCATCGGTTCTACATCGGCATTTGCCTACAGCTTGGTCGGAACGCTGATGAACTGGGGAACGCCCGAAGCCGATAATTTCCTGTTCTTCGAAACTTCGGCCACCATCGTCACGCTGGTTCTGTTGGGTAACGTCATCGAGCATCGCTCTGTAAAACAGACCACAACGGCCATCACCGAACTCGGGAAATTGCAGGAAGGTTTGGCCGACAAAGTGGTGAAGCATGATGGACATGAACATGTGGAACGCGTTCCGTTCAATCAACTCAAAGTCGATGATCTTGTGATGGTGAAATCGGGGGACAGCATTCCGTCAGATGGCGTGTTGGTGAAAGGCGAGTTGCAGATTGACGAGAGCATGGTGACGGGCGAGAGTTTGCCTGTGAGCAAGGACGTGGATCAGATGGTGATCGGTGGAACGCTGGTTTCGGATGGAAACGGACTTGTGCGAATCACCACCGTTGGAAAGCTGACCGTACTTTCCAGCATCATCGAAATGGTGAAAAAGGCGCAGTTGGAAAAACCTTCCATTCAGCGCTTGGCGGATAAAGTGAGTGGCGTTTTCGTTCCGGTCGTGCTGGGCATTTCTCTTCTCACTTTTCTCATTTCACACTTCATATTTCACATTTCCCTACAGCAATCCATTATGCAATCCGTGGCGGTTCTGGTCATTTCCTGCCCGTGCGCCATGGGTCTGGCCACGCCAACTGCCGTAATGGTCGGTCTGGGTCGTGGTGCAAAAGACGGCATCCTTTTCAAAGGCGCTGAAAGCATCGAGAATCTCTCAAAAGTGAAAAAAGTGGTTTTCGATAAAACAGGAACACTCACTTCTGGCGATATCAAGATCGGTTCGCTCAACGTGCTGAATGGAACGGAAGAAGAGATGCAGAATGTGCTGTTCAGTGTCGAACAGTATTCCTCGCACCCGATTGCACGTGCGGTTGTAGCAGAACTTCAATCGAAAGCGAAGAAGATTGAGTTTGCATCTGTAGAAGAAGAGAAAGGAAAAGGCTTGACCGGCAAAGATGCTTCGGGCAATGAATGGAAGGTCGGTTCGTTCAAGATGCTTGATGGAAACATGGAGTGTACGGACAGCGACATCTACATGCTGAAAAATGGCGAATTGGTAGCAGAGGTTTCGCTGACGGACAGAGTTCGTGAAGATGCAAAAGGCCTCGTTTCTTACTTGAATTCGCAAGGCATTGAAACCATCATGGTCAGTGGCGACCGAAAACGCAAATGTGAGTTGGTGGCCGATGAACTTGGCATCAAAACCGTTTACGCGGAGCAATCGCCTGACGAGAAACTCAAACTCATTGAGCAATTCTCAGATGAAGTTCCTACCGCCATGGTAGGAGATGGCATCAACGATGCACCTGCGTTGACGCGCGCCACGGTTGGAATTTCGTTAAGCAACGCCACGCAAGTTGCCATTAATGCTGCAAGCGTGGTTGTGTTGGACAAAGGCGGAATCGGCAAACTCAAAGAGGCTTTCCAATTGGGAAATCATACGGTCAAAACCATCAAACAGAACCTGTTCTGGGCGTTCTGCTACAACACGTTGGCTATTCCAGTAGCGGCAATCGGTCTGCTCAGTCCCATGGTTGCAGCTTTCAGTATGGCCTTTTCGGATGTGGTCGTCATTGGTAATTCCATTCGTTTCAAGTTCAAATCAATTGATTGAAATGACATCTTTTGGCCACAGAAACACAGAAAGCACAGAGGTTTTCACAGAATGGACTTCTTTTTCTAAGCTTCTTGGGCCAAAACGTTTCATAAGATTCGAGTTCGGTCTATTGGGTTCAACGTTGCACCAGTTCCTCCTTTTAAAGGAGAGCCTGTCCCGATACTTCGGGATGCCGAGGAACGAGGCGGAGGATTTTGTCACTACGCATCTCCATTCCTCAGAACACCTCTCTGCAAAAATCCTTTGCGCCTTGGCGTCTTTGCGAGAGATACACGTTTTTCCTATTTCACATTTCACATTTCCTCTTTAGATCATGTGGTTACGGTGGCTACATAAGGATGCACTGAAATACTACATCCTTTTCGGGCTGTCCTATCTCGTGTTTCTGTTCGTGCTGCCCGATGCAGGCTACGATAAGTACTTCTGGATCAGCTGGTCGCAGGACATTCTGAACAATGGGCTTGGAAATGTTTACCTCGACCCAGAGGTCAACAATAATCCGCTGATTCTCTACCTGCTCAAGGTCTTCTCGCTGTTCCATCACAATGCAGCAGAGATCGGTCTCACTTCTGTGAATTGGCTGAAAGCACTCGTCCTGCCGTTCGATTTTCTCACGCTGGCGGTCGTCATCCACATCCTGAAAAGAACGGGCAAACCCATGATGGGATTTCTGGTTTTCTTCCTCAATCCAGCATTCTGGTACAACACGGTCATTTGGGGTCAGGTCGATACCATTCACACGTTTTTCGCCTTGGCGGCTCTGATTTATGCGGAACGTGGACATTGGAAATGGTCGCTTGTACTGATGCTCATCGCCATCAATTTCAAGTTGCAGGCCATCATTTTCCTGCCGTTGGTGTTGATTCTCAGTTTGCCGTTCATCCGCAACAAAGGCTGGAAATTCCTCGGCATACACCTGTTCGCCATCATGGGCGTACAAGCGCTCATTCTCTTTCCGTTTCTGTTTTCAGGAAACCTGATGGAAACGGTTCATGCGTTGGCAACGCGATCGGTCGATCACTATCCCGTTTTATCGCGCAACGCATACAACCTGTGGTACTATCTGGTCAACGACCCATTCAATTTCTCAGATAAACGCACCGTGTTGGAAATCCCACTGAAGTACTGGGGAATGGCAATGTTCTTCGTGGCTTCGGCAATGGTTCTGTTACCGCTTTTTCTGGCCGTCAACAACGGAGCTTTCGAAAACCTGAAACGCAACGAACGCCTCGGCACCATCTTCCAAGTGGCAGCGCTTGTCACCATCGCGTTCTTCATGTTCAATACGCAAATGCACGAACGGTATGTTCATCCTGCCGTGCTGTTCTCAGGTCTGTTCATGATCCTCACGCACCGTCCCATCGTGTACATGCTCGTCTCCACCGGTTACCTGCTCAACATGGAGGCCGTCATGCAATATCTCCGCTATTTCGACAGTTGGCTCGGTATCCACATCGACTACAACCGATGGTTCATTTTCTGGCCCGAATTCATCGCCACGCTCTTCCTCGTTGCATTCCTGTGGGGAAGTTTCGAGTTTTACCGCACGTTTTTCTCATTTAAGAATAACGTTGCACAGGAAATCATCACCACGTAGAATGGATGTCCAAAATCCCAATTCAAATTCGAAAAAGTTGATGCTGAAAGCGTCATCGTTCGGTCTGCTAAACGTGCGGAAGATTCTGGGCTGTTTACTGATTGTATTGGTTTTTGACGTTGATCTGGTAATTGCTCAAACCTCAATTGATTCAACCGCCAAAGCCAAATGTGAGGATTGTGAGGTGGTATTTCGATGGGTATCTGAAATGCCGCAATACACCGGAGAACCCGGTGAGTTGATCAATGACGTACGGGCTGCCCTTGAAAGCATTACGTGCAAGGTGCCCAATGCAAGCGCATTATCGTTTATTGTGAATACTGAGGGAAAGATGGTTTTGCCAATTTTCAAGCCGGGAGAACGCAGATTTTGTTCAAACGAACTCGAGAAACAGTTTGAGACGTTTTCGAAATGGATTCCCGGTAAGCAGGATGGAATTCCCGTCTGTGTCGAGTTTTCGGTTCCTTTAAATGGCTATTAATCCGTTAATCACGCTAATTGTCCCCGGTCCGCGCTCTTCAATTCTTTCAAGTTCTCCGTTTCGGAACCTTCTTCCTGACGGGTATTCTGTTCACGAAATTCGGACTGAGCACCTACGAGATCGGCATTTACGAAGCGCTGCTTTTCCTTGGCAGCGTGCTCAGTTTCTTCTGGCTTTCGGGTCTCACACAATCGCTCTTAGCGAATTATCAACCGAAGGAAAGATCGAAGGAATTCTTCAACGCATTTTTGGTGCTTTCGGGCATTTCGGTGGTGGTTTTCATCGCATTCCGATTGCTGGTCACGCCTTATTCGTTCATGGCCAACAATCCGGAAATTCTGGCGCATTATGCCATGTTTTCATTTTACGTGCTGCTTGTCGGCCCAAGCTATCTGGTCGAATACATTCTCCTGCTCAAGGAAAAGGCAAACGGACTTGCTTTCTACGGATTGGTTGCTTTCGGAATTCAACTGTTGGCCGTGGTCGGTCCCATCGTATTGGGCTACGGCCTACAGGAGGCGATCTACGGTCTGATGTTGAGTGCCGCTGTGCGGTTTTTGGTTCTTATCGCATTGCTTTTCAGATATGCGGAATTCAAATTCGATGGCGAATTTATTGCCCAGTTTTCCGCAACTGCTGTCCCGCTCATTGCAGCCACGTTGCTTTCGGGCTCTGCCGAATACTTGGACGGCTTCATCGTTTCCAAATATTTCGATGAAGGAACATTTGCAGTGTATCGCTACGGAGCAAAAGAGTTTCCGTTGGTGTTGCTTTTGGCCAACGCATTCAGCAATGGTATGGTGCCTAAAGTGGCGCAACTTGGCGTGAAGGAAGTGGCCGCCACCATCAAACGGGAAAGCCTCAGACTCATGCATCTTTTCTTTCCCGTTTCCATCGGGATGATGCTGGTGAGCGAATGGCTCTATCCGCGTTTGTTCAATCCAGATTTCATTGAAAGTGCGGCTGTTTTCAATGTCTATCTGCTGCTAATTGTCAGTCGGTTGGTGTTCCCGCAAACGCTGCTGATCGGGTTGAAAAGAACATCCACCATCATGTGGGTGGCGCTGATCGAGCTCCTATTCAACTTTGGGTTGAGCATTCTGCTCATCCAGTATTTCGGGCTGGTCGGAATTGCCTTTGCAACGGTCATTGCCAGCACATTGGAAAAACTCGTTCTGATGTTCTTTTTGAAAAGGTCAGAAGGCGTTTCGCCCACCATTTACTGGCCGTGGAAATGGCATTTGGGGTATTCTATAGCAATGGCAGGTATGTACCTGACCTTCACCTGAGTCACTTTGACATTTCCTTGTATAGGATTTTTGAAACAGCTTCGATAATACCTGCCTGATCCTCAAAATCGGTTCCTCGTGTCATAACGCAGAGGATGTAGGGATTATCCTCACAATAGATGATTCCTCCTTCGTGCAGCTCGATGACACTTTCTCCATTCAGTTCATAATCGATCTCACCAAATTTGGTTGCAGCGTAGTCATCCTGACCTATTCCTTTGCGAATTCCCAATTTGAACTTTGAGCGACTTAGGATTTCCAGCGCCAGCTCAGAATTCCTGTTGTTCAGGAATGAGGAGTTGTAAACCGCTCTGAGGAATGTAGCATACTCCCAAGCGGTGATATTGGATGAAACACGGTTGTTTTTCCATAGATGACCAAGTCCCAATTCATTGAACAATCGTTGCCAAACTTCTCCTTTGTTCAAAGTGCTTGTGTAGATAAGGTCCAAGGCATCATTGTCTGAGAATACCACCATGCGCTCAATCAGTTGTTTCATGCTGTATTCCTTTCCAGCGATAAGCCCATTGTCGCCCACTTTCAGGTTGAACAGGGTTGTATCTCTCATAAACTTGAAGCGTTGTTCCAACAGTATGGGGTTTCGTTCTGACGCTTTGAGCAGTGCCATCATGTGGGGCAGGCGCATCAGACTTCCCGGCCCATACCGCTTATCGGGGTTTATTTGAAGGAAACTCCCACTCTGCAGGCTTATCATGTAAATGGATACATCTTTGATAGTGGGTTTCTGTAGAATTGGGCTGAGTTCTGCCATCAGGCGTCTTTTCACAGGAATGAACCCTATGGAGTCTGTGTAGCATTCGAACAATGGCTTAACCAGTTCTGTGGAGTTGACTCCAGAGCCGACAGATTTGCTCTTGTCAATCCCACGGTAGCTGTTGAAAATGATTCGGGATATTTCCGCAATAACCGTTGTCAGGTCAGTGGCAGTTTTTGAGCCTTCGGTCATTACCGACAACACATAAGGATTGTCATTGAGGTAAACGATTGCTGTTTCATGAAACTGAAAGCTTTTTGACCACTCTCGGAACCCGAATTTATTGGCGATGACAACCGTTGTGTCATCTACCCCTCGTAGAATGCCGTCTGCAAATGAAGTAGAAGCAAGGAGTTTAAGCGCTTCGGCCGAGTATTCTGGACTGAGGTACGTGGCGTTATAAAGTGCTTTGAAGATCGTTGAATAGACTTTTGGCGTGATCGATTTCAAATTGTCAGCTCGGTAATCCACCTCATGTCCGAGTTCTCTGAATACGGACGCCCATAGTTGGTCGTTCTTAAAATGATCCTGAAGAGCGAACATGGCCTGATTATCGGATTCAAGGATCATCTCTGCCATTACATTTAGCACAGTATATTCCCCTCCTTCCCTAAGGCGAGAGTCACCAATGGCATCGGTTCTTTTTTTGTGCATAATGATCGTCTCATTCAGGATTTCCGGGTCAACCTCTGCCAATTTGTAGATATGCATCATATCTGCGGCTTTCATCATGCTGGCGGGAGAGTAATATCCGTCTTCATCAATTCCATAAGAATGACCTGAGTTCAGTTCTTGGAAGTAAACGGAAATGCGTGAAGCTGCTCCTGCCTTTTTTGCCTCCAGGATATAAGTGAGAAGCTCTTTTTCGAACGGAGGAACGTATTTTCCGTTGTAAACACATTCCAAAAGCGGAGAAGTGAAAAAGGTGCCTTTCCTCCGTAGAGGTCGGTAATCGTTCCGGTCGAGTTCGTTGAGGTTCTGTCCCCAACTGCTCCCCACAAACGTTATCAGACCGAGGAGCGCAATGAGAAGTCTATTCATTCGAATAAAATGCGACTGCAAAGATACCCAAGAATGGATGTTGAAACGTCTATTGGAGGTCAAAGAGATTATTCACACCGACATTTCTCGCTGCTGTGAATCCTTCTGCCAACTCCGCCCCGATCGGTCTTCCAACAACCCGTGCTCTTCCTTTCAGGAAATCGAGGAATTCCTTGCCCGAAATAGGTGTGTCAGGTTCATCGCTGGTCGGGTCGTAGAATTGTGAGCTGTACGCCAAAATGCTCTCGATCTTCTTATCGAAGTATGGCGTGATGTCGATGGTCAGGTCCGGTTGGATGTATTCATCCTGAATGTAATGATAAACCGCGTTGGGTCGCCATGCTTCCTGACCAGTATCGATTTTGATCAAACCAGATAGAAAACAGGCATCTGCTACTAATTTGGCAGCTCTTCCGTGGTCGGGATGACGGTCATGAACGGAATTTGCAAGAACAATTTCTGGTCGATACTTCCGAATCATTTCAATGATCGGCAGTTGATGTTCCTTATCAATGGAAAAGAAACCATCTGCAAAACCGAGGTTTTCGCGCACTTCAATTCCGAGGATTTCTTTGGCTTTGGCCGCTTCCTTCAGGCGGAGTTCACCACTTCCTCGCGTGCCGAGTTCTCCATGCGTCAGATCAACGATACCGCACCTGTAACCAAGTTCAATGTGCTTCAGAATGGTGCCAGAAGCAGAAATTTCCACATCGTCAGGATGCGCACCGAAGGCAAGAATGTCCAGTTTCAAAATGGTTACAAATTACGAATGGGTACGAATATACGAACGTGCTTACCGAGGGTCACCCTGAGTGGTTCGATGAAATCGGATCGTATCGAAGGGTCATTTTCCCAACCAAGAAAGAATCTCTTCAGACATCGGGTCAACATTAGGGGCAAGGTGCGTCACATAATTGCCATTCTCATCGATCAGAAACTTCTGGAAATTCCATTTCACAGGAGCGTCTTCCACGCCATTCTGACTTTGCTCTGTGAGCCAAGCATATATCGGGTGCTGGTCTTTTCCCTTCACATCAATCTTTTCCATCATGGTAAAGGTCACACCGTAATTCTTCTGGCAGAACTCCGCGATCTCGTCATTGCTGCCAGGTTCCTGATGCATGAAATTGTTGGCCGGGAAACCGATGATCTGAAAATTCTCGCCACCGTATTTCTTGTAGAGTTCTTCCAACTGTTCATATTGCGGTGTGAAACCACACTTACTGGCCGTATTTACGATCAGCACTTTTTTGCCTTTCAGCGTTGAGAAATCGAAATCCTGCCCGTCAATGGTCTTGGCGGTAAAATCGTAGAGTGTTTTTGTCTGTGCCATAACTGCTGTTGTTGAGATGGTCATTAAAAGGATGAGTAGCTTTTTCATGGTTGAATTTTTAAGGGAAACACTCGTTTGCGGTGGATTGTTTGCAAGGTATCGCATTCGAACATTTTTCAGCCACAACTTGTTCCGAAACTTTCGAAAATGCGCTGATTTTCACGGACTTCTCTGATTGTTCATTTCTGCGGAAAATGGTTTTCTTTGGAATTCATGCCAGAGAATGACGGAATATCGCTGCTTCCGCAGGAAGTTCTGATAAGTAAGATCTATGAGATACGCGGAACGAAGGTGATGTTGGACCACGACCTTGCCGAACTGTATGAGGTGGAAACGAAAGCGCTGAAACAGGCGGTGCGCAGAAACCTTGATATTTTTCCAGAACACTTCATGTTTGAACTTACAAAGGACGAGTTCAATGCTTTGAGGTCACAGATCGTGACCTCAAAGGAAGGAAGAGGGGGAACGCGCTACCTACCAATGGTTTTTACCGAACATGGAATTCTTCAACTTGCAAATGTACTTAGGAGCAAACGTGCCAAATTCATGGGCATCCGCATCATCGAGGTATTTGTGAAAATGCGCGAAATGATGCTGAATCATGCGGAACTGTTTGCCCAGTTGGAGGAGACTCGGAGATTGGTCTCGGGACATGATGAACAGATCAAAATGATATTCGAGTATCTGCAACAATTGGAAAAGGCAAAACAGGCTGAGGCAGATCAGGCCAATCGCACAAGAATAGGTTATAGGCGTGATGAAGAATAAAAAACACATCCAAAGGAATCAGATGGACGAAGTGAGCAGACGGGTGGATCTGATTGCCAAAGGCGAAATGAAGACCCGAAGTTGGGAAGAGGCCAAGAAGGACATCTTCAAGCGTGCCTGAGATGAGGTGGTAGCGTCTTCGCGCGTTCTTAGCGAAAACTCAGCGTCTTTGCGGTTTCCGCATTCGCATATTTGTACCCATTCGTAACCGTATCTTCGCATCTCATAGCTCATAATGAAGAACTTTAAAACTTACACCTTTTGGCTCTTATGTCTGCTGGTATTTTCAGCCTGTCAAGACGAGAAAGATCCGTATGTAGGGAATTGGCTTGGAATTTATGATGAAGAACCTGTACGGTTAAATATTTCGAAGTCAGATCAGACCTATTTTTTAAGATTTGGTGGGTCAACAAAAACACATTTAGCGTCTCTCAAAAACGGACGACTCTCAGGGCTGGAAAATGATTGGCTGTTCGCTTATAATGAAAATTCAGGAACGCTTGTCTTTGATGAGATAGAACTGGTGTCCATTACCGAGACGGAGTTTGATAAGTGCGCCTGTTGGTTAAGATACTATGCAAATTACCATCAGGATTTATGTCAGCTCGTTTTTGATCAACACCAAAGAGTTCCAACTTGGGAAGAGACCGAGCCAATTGAAATTCCGTTGGGTGAGTTCGATCCAGATGTTAATCTCTCAAAAACTGAAGATTCAAACGAGAAAGGAGAACTTCCATCGTTCAAAGAAATGACCGACCAGATCTTAGGACAGTTTTGCATTAAACTTTCTGAAGACAGTACTAAAGTTTATTCATCCAGAGTGAAATTTGTAACGCCAGATTTGATTGGTATGGCAAATCTTTTCATCAGCAAAGAAGATTATTCTCGATTTGTACAACCTTATGAAGAAGCGGAATTGAAACTAGGCAAGTCCGTTGCTCACTATTAATGCATTTTGCAGATGCTCGCCCAGATAAAGGCTCTTCTTTACAAGGAACTGACGTTGGAATGGCGTAACCGTTACGCGCTCAATGGGCTGTTGCTGTACGTGGTGAGCACGGTTTTCGTGTGTTACCTGAGTTTCCGTCAGATCACTTCCGTGCCTGTTTGGAACGCCCTTTTCTGGATCATCATGCTCTTTGCATCTATCAACGCGGTGGGGCGCTCGTTCATTCAGGAACACAAAGGGCGATTGCTGTATTTCTATTCCACGTGTTCGCCACAGGCGTTTGTGCTGGCCAAAATGATGTATAACGCCATCATCATGTGGGTCATTGCGCTGCTGGGATATGTTATTTACTACGTTTTTATCGGTGATCTGGTGCAGGATCACCTCATGTTCGCGCTGGCGCTCTGGCTCGGAAGCACGGGTTTTGCGCTCATCCTAACGCTCATGTCGGCCATTGCCGCTAAAACCGACAACAACCTGAGTTTGATGGCCATTCTGAGTTTCCCTGTGCAGCTACCGTTTTTGATGACACTCATCAAATTCTCCAAGAACGCGGTCGATGGCCTCGATCCATCCGTCAGTTACAATCTTATAATTGTCTTAGTATTGATCATTGTGATCGTTGTCGCCCTCAGCTACCTTTTATTTCCGTACCTTTGGCGCGATTGAAAAAAGGGCTGTTTTGAACTCGTAAAGTCCTGAAAATCAATGCTGAAAATCGGAGAAACATCAACGAAAATTCTTGGGTTGGCCTGGTGGAAATGGCTCGCCATCATTCTCCCGTTGTATTCGCTTGTTTACGGGCTTATTATTGAAGTTCCAGCGCTGCCGATCCTGCACGAGACCATTCGCAACCTGTTTTACCATGTAACGCAATGGTTCGGGATGATGATCATCCTCACCGTATCGTTGGTTTACAGCATCATTCAACTGATGAAAGGCGATAGACGTTCCGACATCATCGCTTCGGAAGGAATTAACGTGGCGCTTTTCATGGGTGTGCTCGGTCTCACAACTGGAATGTTGTGGGCTAAGAACACGTGGGGAACCTACTGGACGGGCGATGCCAAACTGAACGGTGTGGCCATGGGAATGCTGGTGTATTTGGCGTATGTGGTGCTGCGCGGAAGTATGGACGAAGAGCAGAAACGTGCCCGGGTGTCGGCCGTTTACAACATCTTCGCTTATGTCATGTTCATGGTATTTATCATGGTGCTACCGCGATTGGTAGACAGCCTCCATCCAGGCAACGGAGGAAATCCCGGTTTCGGTGGTTACGACCTCAACGATAAAATGAAACTCGTGTTCTATCCGGCCATTATTGGCTGGACCTTACTTGGCGTGTGGCTGGTGAACATCCGCGTGCGATTGCAGTCCATCAAGGAGAACAGATTGATAAAGTCATTGGAATGAGAATGGGACTGAGGTTTTTCCATGCTAACAGTAGGTTCCGTCATGCTGAACTTGTTTCAGCATCTACGAACAGGAGTACTCAGACCCTGAAACGAGTTCAGGGTGACGCTATTTCAAGACTTGGTACAAACACGAAAGAGTAGTTGTTCGATGAAAAGTTTGATAAGAATACTTGTTTGGATGATGGCGTTTCTACCGGTTTCGGGCTTTGCCCAAGACGTTGAAATGGCCGATGCGCTTCACCAGAACGGAAAGATCTATGTGGTTGTCGGTGTCATCGCGATCATTTTCGTGGGTTTGGTTGTTTACCTCATAACTCTCGATAGGCGACTGACCAAATTGGAGAAGGAAGAAAAAGCCCCCTAAGTCCCCCGAAAGAGGATTTTAAATCTGAAAATTGAAACCCGAAATATGAAATTCGAAATATCTAAAGCGGAAACGTCTGATTTGACCACCGTTCGCATATTCGTATCCATTCGTAATTCGTAACCAAAAATGTTAAAGCCACAGATGCACAGATTTTCTCAGATCTCACAGACTGATCTTTGTCTTTGCGATCTCATCGAAAACTTTGCGTCTTTGCGGTTCAATTGCATTCGAATATTCGTAACCAATTCGTAATTCGTATCAGCATAAAATGAAGAAAACACACATCATAGCCATTATCGTGATCGCGATTGCCATTGGGGCGATCTTGACCACGGTTTCTGATAGCAGTACCTACGCTTCTTTCAGCGAAGCGAAGGATAACCCAGGCAAAGAATACCACGTGGTGGGCCAATTGGACAAGGAGGCGGAAATGACCTACGATCCGGAGGTGGATGCCAACCTGTTCTCATTCAGCATGGTGGATAACAACGGGGATGAGCAGCGTGTGCATTTCGCAGGAACCAAGCCGCAGGATTTTGAGCGCTCGGAGCAGATCGTGCTGGTCGGTAAATACGAGGGCGATGCTTTCAAGGCTTCGAAGATCCTGATGAAGTGTCCTTCGAAATACAATGAAGGGCAGCAAGGCGAAATGCAGGAGTTCACCGCAGAAAGCGCCACTTCCTAATGGATATCAACTATATCGGAGAGCATCTTTGGGCAGGCCAACTCGGCCGCCTTTTTATCATTCTGGCGTTTGTTTCGGCCTTTATTGCGGCTGTCGGTTATGCGCTGGGAGCTAAGAATGACGCGGCTTTCAGCAATTGGAAGGCCCTCTCGCGCAGCGCATTCGGCCTGCATGTCTTTTCGGTCTTCGGCATCTTCGGTACGTTGCTTTACATGCTTTACAACGGCATGTTCGAGTACCATTACGTGTGGGAACATTCCAACTCCGAAATGCCCATGCGCTACATCCTTTCCAGTTTTTGGGAAGGACAGGAGGGCAGTTTCCTGCTGTGGATGTTCTGGCATGCCGTGCTCGGAACTATTTTGCTGAAGTACGCCAAAAGTTGGGAAGCGCCCGTGATGGCAGTTTTTGCACTGGTGCAGATGTTCCTCGTTTCGATGGTTTTGGGAGCCAACTTCGGAGATGTGATCCGCATTGGTAGCAACCCGTTCCTGTTGCTGCGCGAACATCCCGACTTCGCAAATCTGCCGTTCCTACAGAACGCAAATTACCTCGACAGACTGGACGGCCGCGGCCTCAATCCGCTGTTGCAGAACTACTGGATGACCATTCACCCGCCAACGCTGTTCCTCGGCTTTGCCAGTACATTGGTTCCGTTTGCTTTCGCGATAGCAGGGCTTTGGAAAAAGAAATACACCGAATGGATGAAGCCTGCCTTGCCGTGGACATTCTTCGGTGTGATGATTCTTGGAACGGGAATTCTGATGGGCGGTGCTTGGGCGTACGAAGCGTTGAGTTTCGGTGGTTTCTGGGCTTGGGACCCTGTGGAGAATTCAAGCCTTGTTCCTTGGTTGACGCTGGTGGGAGCGGCACACGTCATGGTCATACAGAAGAACCGCGGGCAATCGCTCATTATGACGTTCGTACTGACAGTCGCCACGTTCATTCTTATTCTGTACTCAACCTTCCTCACGCGAAGCGGAATTTTGGGCGATACTTCCGTACACGCCTTTACTGACCTTGGCATGTCGGGACAGTTGCTGGTTTACCTTCTGGCGTTCCTTTTCCTTGCCATCATCCTGCTCATCATTCGTTGGAAAGAGATTCCGAAATCGAAGGATGAGGACAGCCTTTACTCGCGTGAGTTCTGGATGTTCATCGGGGCGCTGGTGCTGGTCATTTCCTCGTTCCAGATCATGTTCACCACGTCCATTCCCGTGTGGAACAAACTCTTCGGAACGAACCTTGCTCCGCCACTCGACCCGATTGCGCATTACAACAGTTTTCAGTTGCCGTTGGCAATCATTCTGGCCATTCTCATCGCGGTAACGCAGTTCTTCAAATACAAGAAGACCGACCCGAAACAGATCACCAAAGGGCTGACGATTCCGTTTGTGCTGGCATTGGTCGGAACGGTGGCCATCGGCCTGGCCATGCATTACCGCAACGTGCTGTTTTACGCGATGCTGTTCAGTTCGCTTTTCCTCATTTTCGCGAATGCGACCTACTGGTTCAAAGTGCTGAAAGGCAAGGTGAAAGTGGCGGGAGCTTCCGTAGCGCACATCGGTTTCGGGATGATCTTGCTGGGCGCATTCCTCAGCACATCCAAAACGCAGGTCATTTCCATGAACACGTCTGGAATGGACGTGGAAAGTTTGGGCAAGCAGGGCGATTTCAGCAACCGCGAGAACATCCTGATGATGAAGGGTGATACGCTGCGCATGGCCGATTACTTCGTGACGTATGTGGGCAAGCAGAAGGAAGGCGTGAACGTGTTCTATCAGGTGGATTATCTGACCAAGACGGGCAACGATTACAACCTTGCGTTCTCGCTGCATCCGCGTGTGCAGACCAACCCACGGATGGGAAATATCGCGGAGCCCGACACGCGTCATTTCCTGCACAAGGACATCTACAGTTTTGTGACCTACGCGGAGGTGGAAACGGAGGAGGCCAAGAACAATCCTGACGAATACAAGAACACCGACACCAAACAGTTGGCTCCTGGCGATACGCTTTTTGCTGGTCAGGCGATGATCATCTTCAATGGCTTCGACCGCAATGTGGATCAGGCGAAGTACAATTTGCAGGAAGGCGACATTGCCGTGGCGGCCAATCTCACCGCGCTGGAGATCTCGGGCAATAAGACCACGCTCTCACCGCTTTACGTGATCAGAGACAGAATGGCCATTCCCGTTCCTGCGGAGATGGAAGAACTAGGCCTGCGGTTGATTGTGAATAAGGTGCTGCCGGAAGACGGCAAAGTGGAAATTGCGCTTTACGAGAAGCCTGATGCCTACAAGGAATTCATCGTGATGCAGGCCATGATCTTCCCATGGATCAACATCCTTTGGGCAGGCTGCGTGGTGATGGTCATCGGTACGGTGATGGCGATGCGCAGAAGGTTGAAGTCTTAGAACGCGGATAACACAGGTTGGACTGATTTTCGCGGATTTTATCTGCGATTATCCGCAAAACCCGCGTAATCCGTGTTCGTGTTCCATCAAACAACTTAATTGATGATGGCGATGTGCAGGAGGTTGAAGAGCTGATTATTGCTCTTTTCTTCTCATGTAGTAAACATAAGTGTAGCCTGAGCCAGCTGTTCCAGTATCAAATAGTTCCCAACCGTCATCTTCCATTTTATTTACTTGTTTCAAACCAGGGTTTGTGTCATAATAAACATTGATTTGATCTTCTTTTGGAATATTGATTTCCTCAGCCTTTTCTCCGTTAAGGGAAACAATAATCTTTAGGTGTTGGGTATTGTGCGTAATGACGGCATAATCATGCTTCTCCTGTGCCATCAAAGCGTTCGCAGAAAAAAGTAAGGCAAAGGCAAGTAGGGTTGTTTTAAGATGTTTCATGGTTGTAGTGTTTTGGTTGTGATGAAAGTAAGGAATAGAACGCGGATGACGCGGATAGCATGGAGTTTCGCGGATTTTTACCCGTGATCTTCAGCGCATTCTGCGTCATCCGTGTTCAATAAATAAATCTGCGTTCCATTAATTTCACCCCGTGGAGATACAGAAACGCATTGGGTTTGTCTTGGGGCCGTTGGCCTTTCTGCTGGTGTGGCTGTTGGAGTTGGGCCCAACCGAACTGGCCTCGAAAGTGCTGGCCGTGGCCGCTTGGATGCTCATCTGGTGGATAACCGAAGCACTTCCCATTTTCATCACCGCTATGCTACCCATGGTGTTCTTCCCCGCATTGGGAATAATGGGTTTGAAGGACACATTCGTTCCTTATGGCAGCCCGATCATCTTTCTGTTTCTGGGTGGGTTCATCATTGCGTTGGCGATGGAAGAACGGAAGTTGCACGAACGCATCGCCTACGGTCTGGTGCGCATTACGGGCACCAACCTCAAAGGCGTCATCTTCGGGTTTATGCTGGCCACAGCTCTGGTCGCCATGTGGATCAGCAACACGGCCACAGCTGTGATGATGCTTCCGATTGCCGTCTCCGTTATTGCCTTGGTAAAGGAACAAGCCGATGAGGTCACCTTCAAGCGGTTCAGTCTGCTGTTGATGCTGGGCATTGCCTATGCCGCCAACATTGGTGGAACGATGACGCTGATCGGCACGCCACCCAATGTGGTATTTGCGGGTTATTACTTCGAGCATTTCCAAACGGAGTTTGCGTTCAGTCGGTGGTTGATGATCGGTATTCCGTGTGGCACGCTGCTGTTGTTGGGAACCTATTTTCTCCTGACAAGAGTGCTGTATCCTCTGCGAACCCAGCCGATAGATGGCGTGGAGGAACTCTTCGATCGCAAATGGAAGGAATTGGGCAAAATGCAACTGCCCGAGAAGCTGGTGCTGGTAGTTTTCAGCCTCACGGTGTTCTGTTGGGTATTTGCGGTTCAGATCAATCACCTCATCGGAACCAACGCCCTCAACAACACCAACATTGCCATGGGCGGTGGACTGCTCATGTTCCTGGTGCCTGTTTCGTGGAAGAAGGGAGAATTCATTCTCCGCTGGGAAAGCACCACCAAACTGCCATGGGGTATCCTCATTCTGTTCGGTGGCGGACTTTCCCTGGCCAGCGGACTGGAAGCCGCAGGCATGATCGACCTGTTGGGCGATTGGGTGGCCAATTCCTTCAACGGATCCGTATTTGTGCTGTGTCTGGTGCTGACGGCTGTGTCACTGTTTGCCACCGAAGTGATGAGCAACGTGGCCTTGGTAACCGTGTTGCTGCCCGTAGTGTTCGGCATTGCCGAAAAGAGTGGGGTGGACGCCACCTATCTCACCATTCCCGTGACCCTTGCGGCCAGCTGTGCCTTCATGATGCCCGTTTCTACACCACCCAACGCAGTGGTCTATTCCAGCGGTCACATCAAGGTGTCTGAAATGATGAAGGCGGGTATTTGGATCAACCTTTTGGCCGTTGCGGTCATTGTGGGTCTGATGCAGATCATCAAGGTTTGAAATTGAACACTGATGACGCGGATAGCACGGAGTTTCACAGATTATTTATCCGTGATCTTCAGCGCATTCTGCGTTATCCGCGTTCAGTTTTGGTTTAGAAATTCGGAAAGGTCTTTCAATTCTTTTCCCTTCTTTTTGGCCTCTTTCATGCCGGAAATACCTTCGGAAATGATCTGAAAGACATCGAGCTTGTTCTGCAACGCATTCAATTTCTTGCGCTGCTTTTCCCATTCCTCAAACGGAATGATCACGGACTTCTTCTTGCCCTCATCATCAACAATATATTGAACGCTTCTGCCCATTTTAACTCGATTGAGAACATAAGGGTCAGCATTTATCCGCGAATTTCCGTTTCATCCGCGTTATCCGTGTTCTATCTAAATTCGCACCATGCCACTCGAACCCAAAAACGTTGTGCTTATTGGTGCGGGAAACGTGGCCTTCCACTTGGGAAAGGCGCTGAAACGTGGTGGCAACAAATTGCTGTTGCTCATCAACCGCGATCAGAAACGGGGCGAACGCTTGGCGTTCGAACTGGGCTGCAAATTCACTACCGATTTCAAGGCCATTCCAGACGAGACCGATGTGGTGATCATTGCGGTGAAGGATGACGCGATCAGCGAGGTTGCTAGCAAGATTTTCTGTCCAGGAAAAGTTGTGGCTCACACCTCCGGCAGTATGCCGATGTCTGCGCTGGGCGATTGTTCAGACAGATTGGGCGTTTTCTATCCGTTGCAGACCATGCACCGAGGTTCGGAGGTGAATATGAAGGAAGTGCCGTTCTGCATTGAGGGTAGTTCCAACTGGAATGAAGGCATGCTACTGGAATTGGCGCGTTCCATCAGCGATAACGTTCAGGTGCTGAACTCTGAGCAGCGCAGGATTACGCACATCGCAGCGGTGTTTGCCTGCAACTTCACCAACCATTTCTATGCGTTGGCGGATGATATTCTCCAGAAGAACGGCATGGACCTCGACATTCTTCGTCCACTTATCCGCAAGACCGCCAACAACATCAATAACGGCCATCCGAAGGATCTGCAAACAGGCCCTGCCATGCGCAACGATACCAAGGTGATGCAGGAACATCTCGATATGCTCGAAAAGGTCTCACCCGAACTCAAAAAGCTCTACGAAGACGTAAGCGAAAGCATCATCAAGATGCATCAGAAAGACCTCCCCTAACCCCTCCTTTCAAGGAGGGGAACTTTCGCTTCGAGAAAAGACTGGACAATTACACCAGTTCTCCCCCTTGAAAGGGGGAGTGTCCGCCATAGGCGGACGAGGGGGTCAGACTTTCTCCGAAACAGGCTTCCCGTCTGGCGCCAAGAGGCTGCGAAGGCGCTCGTAACTGAAGAGGTGCGGGTAGTTGAGCACCATCACGGCCACGAAATACATGTGTGGGAAATCATCGAAAACGCCATGCTGCGCCACATACTCCATGAACTTGTTGTGGCTCTTGTCGAACTCATGGAAAAGGCTGTCGTGCTCGCCATCGAACTCCAACGGTTCCACATTGAAGATGTCGCACAGCTCCTTATTGAATGCTGGCGTGCATTTCACCCATTTGCCATCAATGTAAAGCTGCGTAATGCCATGCATGGCGAAGATCTCGCTCTTCAGCATCTCCACAAATTTCTCACTGCTGATGTGATTGACCACATCGGCAAACTCCAACCGCGAAGGAATGCCCACGGCTCTGGCACAGGCCGCCAAAAAGATGGCCTTGTCAATGCAATGGCCATCGCCTGCGCGTAGCAGATGGCTGGCCGTCACATCCGCTGGTTTCATGCGCAAGTTGTACGGGTTGTAGCGGAAACCATCACGCACCGCGTAATATAAGTTGATCGCCTTTTCTCTGTCGGTGGTGGCGTTGCCCACGTGTTTCTGGGCAAATGCAACAACATCGGGGTTGTCGCTGTCTATGTAAAATGTCGGTTGTAAATGTTCGGGCCCGTAAGTATCCATCAGCACAATTTGTTGAGGCAAAGTTAGTCTGTAAAAGTTGAAACATTTTATCGCCACAGATTCTCAGATTTACTCAGATCTTGCTGATTTTCTGTGTTTCATCTGTGAAAATCAGTGCATCTGTGGCTAATCCATGTATTCTCAAGTATTTCATATTGATGAATAAACAAATGATCAAATTTGTTCGCAATGATGGATGAACTGACAGCACGTTTGCAAGAGAGACTCACTTCGCCCTTGCCAGGGCTGAAGGCACAACTGCGCATGGCCAGCAATATGCGAGTAAAGGCCGCGCAGAACTACAACCCCGATACATCCAACGCCAAAATAGGGGCCGTGCTCATTGCCCTTTTTCCTGATGAGAAGGGCGCGGTGCGTACCGTGCTTATGAAACGGCCGGATTATGACGGCACGCATAGCGGCCAGATCAGTTTTCCTGGCGGGAAGATGGAAGATGCCGATGCCAATGTGGTGCAGACCGCCCTTCGCGAAGCAGATGAGGAGGTGAACATCAAACCCGAAGAAGTGAAGGTCATCGGACAATTGACCAACCTCTACATCCCGCCCAGCAATTTTTTGGTGCATCCCGTTCTCGGAATTCTTGAAAAACCACCCCTGCTCATTCCAGATGAACATGAGGTGCAGAGCATTCACATTCCCGAGATCAGTTACCTGCTGCGCGATGACATCATTGAGGAGAAAGACATCATTCTCAGCTCAGGATTCAAGATGCGTACGCCCTATTTTCTGGTAGATGGTCATACCGTTTGGGGTGCCACGGCCATGATGCTGGCCGAACTGAAAGAGATCATGCGCGCCATCGGCATCTGATGGCCTACCTCTTTCGTATAGATTGATGGGTATGTTACTTTTGTGCCCCGCTACAGATTCTGTATGCAAGCGAAGCTGCTGAAAACGAACTTTCTGATAACGATGATGCTGGTGCTGCTGGCATCCGTACAACTGCGCGCCAATGTGATCGATAAGGCATTTGAGGCGCTTGAGATGAAAGACTATTTCAAGGCGCGCGAGCTGTTTCAGAAAGTGGTGAAGAAGGACCGATTGGTGGGCAATTACGGTCTGGCGCTGGTGCATATCACCAAGCAGAACCCGTTCTACAACCTCGATTCGGCCTTGGTCTATGCCCTGCGCACCGAATCGTTCTGGAAGATCGCCTCCGAAAAGGACAGAGGGAAAGTGGCCGAATATGGCATCAATGCCAAGTCGGTGGAAGGGCTGCGCGTGATGGTTTATACCTACGCGATGGATGAGGTGAAGCAGGAACGCACCATCCGCATTTGCGACCTTTTTCTGAAACGGTTCCCATCTGCCCCGCAAAAAAAGGAAGTGATGGACCTGAAGGCAACCATTGCCTACGAGCAGGCCAAGGCCGCCAACTCGCACGAGGCCATCCGTAAGTTCATTCAGGAATACCCGAATGCTGCCGAGACCATTGAGGCCAAGGCGCTCTACGAACGGTTTCTGTATGAGGAAAAGACCAAGGAGGGCGATCTGGAAAGTTACCGCACGTTCATTGCCGATTATCCCGAATCGCCATTCAGGCGCAATGCGGAAGACAAGGTTTACGAACTCTCCATGCAGAACCCGACAGTCCGCTCGGTGCATGATTTTATCAAGAAGAACCCAGAGAGCCCGTATGTGAATGACGCTTGGCGCAAACTGTTCCGCCTGTTTGCGCCCGAACTGACGGCCGAGGTGCTGGCCGAGTTCAAACTCGAATATCCCGCCTATCCGTTCATGGATGAATTGGATGACGAACTGAACATCCTCACCATGCAGCTTTATCCTGCGGAGCAGAACGGGAGATTCGGTTATGTGAACCGCACGGGCAAGGTCATGATTCCGTTCATGTATGAGAATGCGTCCGATTTCAGCGGTGGGTTGGCGGCCGTTTTCAAAGATGCGCGGTGGGGTTACATCAACAAGCGCGGCAAAACGGTCATTCCGTTCAATAACGATGAGGCGCTGCCTTTCAATCACGGGTTGGCCATTGTGGGCCGTGCGGAAATGATGGGTGTGATCGATCAGGAAGGTGAGGTGGTGGTGCCGATCATTTATGATGAGGTGTACGATTACCGCGAAGGATTGGCCAGCGTGGTGAAAGACGACCTGTACGGCTTTGTGAATACCAAAGGCGAGCAGGTGGTTCCGCTGAAGTATGAGGAGGCCTGGGATTTTTATGAAGGATTGGCCATTGTGGCCATGGATGGGCAGAAGGGCTACATCAACAAACAGGGCGATCTGGTCATTCCGTGCCAGTACGATGAGGCGGAATCGTTCGAAGAAAGCGTGGCGCGGGTTGAACGGAATGGAAAATTCGGGCTGATCAACGCGTTGGGAGATTCGGTCACACCGATCGAATATGACAGGATCGGGGCGTTCTCAGAAGGCTTGGCCTGCGTGCTGCGCGATGGCAAAGTGGGCTACATCAACGCGTTCGGCAATCCGATGATACCGATGGATTTTGATGGCCAGGATGATGAGATGGTGCGCTACCGTTTCCAAGATGGGATGGCCATTGTGCGTAAGGGAAAAAGCTTTGGGGTGATCGACAAAACAGGCTTGGAGGTGAAAGGATTTGAATATGATCTGATCGACCCTGTGAAAGACGGCAGGTTTGCCGCGAGAAAGAAAGGCAAGTTCGGGTTCTTCAACGAGGCTGGCATCGATGTCATCCCGACCAAATTTGACGACACAGGCGGTTTTTCAGAAGGTCGTGCTTCGGTAAAACTCGGTGAGCTTTGGGGCTACATCAACGATGCGGGCGAGCTGGTCATCCCTGCCGAGTACGATGAAGTTTCTGACTTCCATTCGGGTGTGGCCATCGTCAAGCGTGGCAATTTTAAATGCGTGATCGACAAGGATGGCGAATATCTCATTGCCTGTGCCATGGACGAGATCATCAGTATGGAAGATGATATTCTTCGGTTGGAAAAGGAGAACAAAATGGCCTACTTCGACCTGCGCACCAAGAAATATATGTGGCAACCGCCAGGGTTTTGACTCAGCCCCTCTGCCTTCGGCATCTCCCCAAAGGGGAGAATCCATGCATTTCTGTATAGTTCGTTGAGCCTGTTCCCTTCCTTAGGAGGGGTTAGGGGAGGCCTCAATGCTTGAACCGGACAAACAGCCTTCCGAAATTCTTGCTGTCCTTATCAATGCGATGATACTTGGCCTTGATGTGCTTCTGCTCCAGAAAGCGGATCACCTTCTTCTTCAACTGGCCGCTGCCCTTGCCTGGAATGATCTCAATGATCGGAATCCGCTTTTCCACCGCCTCATCAATGATGTCGTTCAGGGCTTTGTCGATCTTCCAGCCTTTGTTGTAGATGTCATGTAGGTCGAGGACGAGTTTGGCCATGTTTAGTGGTGAGGTTTATTGTCTTGCCGTTTTATTGGTCACAGAAAGAGTTAAAACTATGCACTTTAAGTGCATGTCGCTTTCAGCTTCTAAAAAGTATACCTTTCGTCAGTGGCAGAGCAGCGATCGAATGGACATACTGTTTCACGATTGACAGTACATCTGGTCTGG